>JASHQJ010000010.1 GCA_030037595.1 Candidatus Binataceae bacterium | reverse complement strand
CAGGAAGCGCACCTGGAAGCGCCCGTCGCCGCCGCGGAAGTAGGCGCGCACGCGCGCTCGGAGCGATTTCGCCTTGCCGACGTAGAGCACCTTGCTCGCGCGATCGCGGAGCAGGTACACCCCGGGCTCGGGCGGCGTCAGCTCGAGCTTGCGATCGATGTCGAGCTCGCCATCTTCGGGCGACGCGCTCGAGGCCTGATCGTTCACCGCCGTGAGCGCTTCAGCAGCCGTGGAAGCCGGCTCATCGGGATATTCGATAAGCGAGCTGTACTGGGGGCCGATTCCTTCACCCGGCCGCCCGGCCCGCTCCTTGTCTTCACCGGTCGCCATCGCGGCGAAGGATTATATCAGGATGCTTCGGGCGATGGTTGGATCATTACCCGCCCGCGCCCGCATCCTGCTACTAAGAAAATCCGAGGTGTTAAGTCATGGGCAAACTTGATGGCAAAGTAGCAGTCATTACCGGCGCGGCGAGCGGTATGGGGCGCGCGAGCGCGATTCGATTCGCCAAGGAAGGCGCGGCCGTGGTCGTGACCGATCTCAACGAGGACGGAGGCGCGAGCACCGTCGCCGAGTGCAAGAGCGGCGGCGGCGAGGCCGTCTTTCAGCGCACCGACGTGTCGTCCGAGGCCGATATCAAGGGCGCAGTCGCTCGCGCGGTCAAGGAATACGGCCGCCTCGATATCATGTTCAACAACGCGGGCCTTGGCGGCGCGATGGGCCCGATCGAAAACGTGACCAGCGACAACTGGGATCGCACGATGGCGATCCTGCTCCGCGCCGTGTTCCTCGGCATCAAGTATTCGGTGCCCGAGATGCGCAAGGTGGGAGGCGGCTCAATCATCTCAACCTCGTCGGTCGGCGGGCTCCGCGGCTCGGGATATCTCGCGGCGTACTGCGCGGCCAAGGCGGCGGTCATCAATCTGACGCAGTCGGTCGCGATCGAGCTCGGCCACGATCACATCCGCGTCAACTGTATTTGCCCGGGCGGCGTCAACACTCCGCTCATCTACGCGGGATCGAAGGGCGGTTACGAAGCCTCAGAGAAGAACATGGCGCGGATGCAACCGATACCGCGCGCCGGCCGCCCCGAGGATATCGCCAACATGGCGCTCTTCCTGGCGAGCGACGAGGCGGAGTGGATCACGGGCACCGCGATGATCGTAGACGGCGGAATGAACACCGGCAACGCTCGCTTCAGGATGTCGAACATGGGCAGCGCCGGTTTCTCCGGGCCGTCGTATCAGCGGGGATCGTGATGCGAGCCGCGATTAGCCCACACGGTCACTAACCACTAACGGCCCGAAGGACACAAAGAAGAAGTTTTTTTCTTGGCGTCCTTTGTGTTCTGCCTTTGTGCCCTTTGTGTTTAGTTCCTTTGCTTGCCTTCTCTTGGCGAACTACAATTGCCGTCGCCTAACAGTCATTAGGTAGCACATAGGAGTATCTCCAACCATGGGTAAGCTGGATGGCAAAGTAGCCGTTATCACCGGCGCGGCGAGTGGAATTGGCCGCGCGAGCGCGATTCGGTTCGCGGGCGAAGGCGCGGCAGTTGTAATCGCAGACCTCAACGCCGAGGGCGGCGAGGCTGCGGTGCGCGACTGCAAGGAGCATGGCGGCCGCGCCGTGTTCCAGAAGACCGACGTCGCGAGCGAGCCTCAGGTCAAAGCTCTCGTCGATCGGGCCGTCAAGGAGTTCGGCCGCCTCGACGTTATCTTCAACAACGCGGGCCTCGGCGGCGCCGTCGGCACGATCGAGGAAATCACCGGCGACAACTGGGACCGCACGCTCGCGATCCTGCTCAAGTCGGTCTTCCTCGGCATGAAGTATTCCGTCCCCGAGATGCGCAAGGTGGGCGGCGGTTCGATTATCTCGACCGCCTCGGTCGCGGGTCTCGCCGGCGGCCGCGGGCCGCATGCCTACAGCGCGGCCAAGGCTGCAGTGGTCAACCTCACGCGCTCGGTCGCGCTCGAGGTCGGCAAGGATCGAATCCGCGTCAATTGTATCTGCCCAGGCGGAATCAATACTCCCCTCATCTACAATCGCCTGCCGGGCGGCCAGCAGGTAGGAGAGCAGTTCCTCGCGCAGCTTCAGGCGATACCGCGCGCGGGCCATCCGGAGGATATCGCCGCGATGGCGCTGTTCCTCGCGAGTGACGATTCCGAATGGGTGACAGGACAGGCGATGGTCGTGGACGGCGGCCTCACCGCGGGCGGCCGCCTCTTCGGCCAGAATCAGCAGGCGCAGCCGACGATACCGGGCGGCTTCGCCGGGCCTTCATTCGAGAAGAACTGAGAGCAAAGCTCTTAACCACCAAGGGCACCAAGCTCAGACACCAAAAGCACCAAGCGTCTTCCGGGGTGATCTTGGTGTCCCTTGTGGTTGGAATGCTGCTAAGCAAAACAACGCGAGGTAAAAGCGATGGGCAGACTTGATGGCAAAGTAGCGATTATCACTGGCGCGGCAAGCGGTATAGGACGAGCGACCGCGGTTCGATTCGCGGGTGAAGGCGCGGCAATCGTGATCGCCGACCTCAACGCCGAGGGCGGCGAGGCGTCGGTCCGGGATTGCAAGGAAAACGGTGGGCGCGCGGTGTTCCAGAAAACCAACGTCTCGCTCGAAGCAGAGATCAAGGCCATGGTCGCGCGGGCGGTCAAGGAATACGGCCGCCTCGATATCATCTACAACAACGCCGGCATCGGCGGCGCTGTCGGTCCGCTCGAGCAGATCACGGTCGAGGATTGGGATCGGAGCCAGGCGGTGTTACTGCGCGGCGTGTTCCTCGGCATCAAGCATTCGGTCGCCGAGATGCGCAAGGCAGGCGGCGGCTCGATTATCTCGACCGCATCGATCGCCGGCATCCGCGGTTTCAACGGCCTGCACGCGTACTGCGCGGCGAAGGCGGGCGTGGTGAATCTCACGCGCTCGGCCGCGCTCGAATTTGCCAAGGACAAGATCCGCGTCAACTGCATTTGCCCCGGGGGAATCAACACGCCGATCCTGCATCGCAACATGCCCGGCGTGAAGGAAGCGATGGAACAGTGGATGGCCAAGGGGCAGCCGATCCAGCGCGCGGGACATCCCGAGGATATCGCCAACATGGCGCTCTTCCTCGCGAGCGACGATTCCGAATGGGTGACGGGACAGGCGATGGTGGTGGACGGCGGGCTCACCGTCGGCAGCCAATTCCTGGATCAGACGGCGGGAGGCGAGCGGCCGCAGACGGGAATCGTGCCGCAGGGATTCATGGGTCCGTCTTTCGAGAAGTGAACTGAAGGCGGGCGCGGCCATACTCGCCGCGCCGCGCGCCGTTTATGGAGCTCTCAGGCGAGCGCCGATCACGTCGGCAACCTGCTCGAAGTGCTTCGTGTTCCAAGTGTAGAGAGTATCGACGTTGGCTTTAACCGCGCAGCGCGCGATCAACGCATCGTAGATTGCTCCACCACTCACTCCCAGTTCGGCAGCGTGGCGGATTGCGGAACGGTACTCCGAGGCGGTCAAGGTCACGGGCGTGAGCCTCGCGCTTATCTCGTCGAGAAAAGCAGCCCTCGCTCGCGAGCCGGGCGATAGCGCCCTGGCAATCGCGTCATTGTGGCGTAAACCTCCGCCAAGCTACGCGCCGCGCAGAAATCGCGTCGCGGACTAGCCTTGACGCAAGCGTTCAGGCTCCGTTCGTGATGCGGATGATCCTCAAGCAAGACCGGGATTAGGAGGGAGGTAACGAACAGCGCGCTCAGCGCTAATCTCCGAGACTCCGCCGCACACGTTCGTTCCTTATCTCTTTTCTGACTCCTTCGACCGATTCCGCCGACAAAGGTCTACCCGTCCGAAAAACCTATACTCCACGCTTCTTTCTGAGTGGCGCAGCGTTCCTACTGGGTCTGAGCAGAATCCGATCGTCGGAGCTTTCAACATCGAGCTCATCGCCCGCGCGAAGCTGCAGACTGTCGCGAATAGGCTCAGGCAGTACGAGGCGTCCGGTCAGTCGATGGTTACTTTGCCAGCACGCCATGGCGTTATACCATCGCCACTGCCAAAAACGACGACTTCGAAGGAAAGCATAATGACGAGAGGAAGCTGTCTTTGCGGGGGAGTCAGGTTCGAGGTCAGCGGACCCTTCACACTCTTCGGATTCGATCACTGCTCGCGATGCCGCAAAGCCTCGGGCTCCGCGTTTGCAACCGAGATTCTCTGCAAGACTGCAGATTTCAGATGGATGGCGGGCGAGTCGTTGATCAGAACTTACGAAGCTCCGGTGCGTGACACGCCGCCCGGTTATCGCCGCATCTTCTGCTCCGGGTGCGGCAGTCCGGTGCCGTTCGTCGATGGGGATACAGTGAACATTCCGGCGGGAAGCCTCGACGACGATCCCAGTATCCGGCCGCAGGGACATATCTTCGTTGCATACAAGGCCCCGTGGTTCGAGATTACGGACGGTCTGCCGCAATTCCCGCGGAAGCCTGAGTAACGCTGACGCACGCGGCGTGCTAATAGCCACGCCTGCGGGCTTAGGCAAATTGTGTATGAAGTGAACAACCATACACATCGCACAACTGTCATGAGGACGAGTATCGTAATCGACGGCCAGCGCATGAAGGCCGCGCTGCGCGCTTCGGGCGCTGCAACCAAGCGCGAAGCGGTTGAGCGAGGCCTGCGGATGCTTGTCGCGCTCAGCAAGCAGGAACGCATCAGGCGTTAGGGCGGCCAACTCAAATGGGAAGGCGACCTCGACGCGGTGCGGCGCGACCGGTGAGCCGGTCGGATGATTCTCGTCGACACTTCAGTCTGGATCGACTACTTCAACGGCCGCGTAACTGCTGAAACCGATCTCGTTGATATAGCAGGGAACGCCTGTTGACCCCCGACCTGATCCTCGCCGAAGTGCTGCAAGGATTTCGGCGGGACGCCGATTTCGAGCGCGCTCGCGAACTACTTTCGACGCTTGAGTTGAGCGCGATGGCTGGGCGGGAGATGGCAATCGCAGCGGCGCAGAACTATCGGAAGCTTCACGCGGGGGGAGGTGACGGTCGGCAAGACGATGGACGCGATTATCACGACGTTTTGTATCCGCTACGGCCACGTGCTGCTTCAATCCGATCGCGATTTCGACGCCTTCGAGCGCCATCTCGGCGTGAGGCTGACCAAGGCGCGCCCGCGCTCGCGATGAAGAGCCTCGCACGCAGTTGACGCCATCGGCGGAAGCCGCACACCGGGAGAGGTCGCGACCCGATTCGCGATGCGAATCGGGTCGCGGGTGAGGGCATGTCGCCACGAGCGTTCACGGGCAAACCGCGGGCTCCCCTCATTCGCCCCAGAATTCGCGCAGCAGCACGGTCAGGAGCCGCGGATGCTCCTCGGGCCAGAACAGTTTCGCGCGCGGCACGATGGTGACCTTGCGCATCCCGCCGATATTCTTGCGCAGCCACTCCAGCGACTTCTCCTGGTCGAATGCAGTGTCGGCACCGCCCCAGATCACCTGCACCGGGAACTTTGATTCGCGGAGCTTCGGCCCGGCAGCGACCAGCGACGCCATCGTGCGCTTCGTGTCCGCGAACTTCTGAAGCTGCGCGCAGCGCTGGTCTGATTCGACCAGCGGCGCGAGATAAAGCTTGATTACGTCCGGCGTCAGAATGGCGGCGGCGTTTTCATACGTCGAGCCGAGCTGCGCGTGGGCGACTTCAGGACTCGCAACCATCATCTTAAGCCCCTGGATTGCGGCGCCGCTCGCGAGGGCGCTGAAAAACGGCTCGAGCATCGGCGTCATCCATAGGTCCGCGACCTCGCAGTTCGTGAGCGTGAGCGAGCGCACGCGATTCGGGTACGCCACCGCAAAGACCTGGCTCATGCCGCCGCCGCTGTCGTTGGCGACGACATCAACCTCGCGCACACCCTTGGCGTCGAGGAACGCCGCGAGCATCTTCGCCTGCGACTCAAACGAAATGTCCTGCTCGGCCGGAATTTCGCTATAGCCAAGGCCCATCAGGTCGGGCGCGATACAGCGGCGGGTCGGCGCGAGGTCTTCGATCACGTCGCGCCACTGGAAGCTGTTGAGCGGGAAGCCGTGCATAAAGAGCACAGCCGGGCCTGTCCCGCGCTCGATATGCGCTAAACGGCCGAAGGGGGTTTGGGTGAACTGGCGGGCGGAGTGGAACTGCTCAGCGTTCATTGCTAGCTTCCTTGCTAAGGGAACCAAAGATACATACCGTCTGTATGTAACCTACGCGTAGTATGGCAGTCAAGAGCCGCCAGGCGGAAAACTCCGCCACCACCCGCGCCGCACTCATCAAGATCGCCCGCAAGCTCTTCGCCGAGCGCGGCTACGCCGACACCGCGACCGAGGAAGTCGTGCGCCGCGCCCGCGTCACCCGCGGCGCGCTCTACCATCACTTCAAGGACAAGCAGGATCTTTTCAAAGCGGTTCTGCTCGAAGAGGAAAAGCGGCTGGCCGAGTCAACGGCGCTCGCCGTCGCAGGCGAGACCGACCCGTTGAATATCATGGTCAAAAGCACCGAGGCATTCCTCGACGAATGCCTGGATCCGGCGGTGCGGCAGATCGTTCTGATCGATGCGCCGGCGGTGCTCGGATGGGAGCAGTATCGGCAGATCGACGACGAGCACTATCTCGCCGGCGTGGTGGCGTTGCTCGAGGCCGCGGTTCAGTCGGGTGCGATTTCGCGCCAGCCGGTTGCCCCACTCGCGCGGATCATCATGGGCGCGATGCATGAGGCGACGATGGTCGTCGCGCACGCGCCCGATCAGCTCAAGGCGCGGCGCGAAGTGAGCGAGGTTATCACGCGCCTGCTTAACGGTCTTCGCGCGGGCAAGCGCTAACGCTTCATTCCGCAGCAGCGGCGCTTTCGTCCGGCTCGTCCCGTTCCAGAGCGGCCTCGATGCGTTCCGCTCTCACTCCGGCGCCGAGCAGCCGCGGCATCTCTTCGTTGCAGATCCTGAGAAAGTTGCGCCGCGCGCCCGCGAGTTCGACGCCGTGATGGTACGCGAGGCACCATTCGCGGAATACTCCGCTGCGGCCGAGCGAGATCGCGCAGAGCCGGCCCTGCTCCAGTTCCGCCCGCACGGACCAGCGCGGCCCCACGGTTACGCCGTGACCCTCGAGCGCGAGTTGCTTCGCGAGATCGAGATCGTCGGTTTCGATCTGGATGTTGGGGAATACCCCGGCCTCGACAAGGAAACTGTCCCACGCGGCCCAGAGTCGATTGCCCGGATTGGGCACGATCAGATCGCGGCGCTTGAGTTCCTGCGCCTCGATTCGCGCGCGGCCGGCAAGCTCGTCGCCAGGTCTCACGATCGCGACCAACTCGTCGCGTCCGAGCCGGATCATCCCGAGCGACTGCTGGCGCATCGGAAATGGCAACAGCGCGAGGTCGAGCTCGCGATGCGCGAGCCGCGCCGCCATCGAATCCGGATCAGCTGTGATCACCGAAAGCGCGATAGCCGGGTAACGCGCGTGAAACGTTGCGAGCACCCGCGGAAAGAGCGAATGACAAAACAGCGCCGGCGCGCCGATCGACAGATGCCCGCCCGCGGTCTTCGAGTGCTCCGCGAGCATCCCGCGCACCCGATCTAGGTTGTCGAGCACTTGACGCGCGCACTGCAGAAAGATTTCGCCGGCGGTCGTGAGTCCAACGAACTTGTTCGAGCGCTTTAGGAGTTGGGTGCCGAGGCTCTGTTCGAGTGCGGCCACCTGCTGGCTCACGGACGACTGCGTGAGCTTTAGTTTTTTAGCTGCGCCAGTGAAGCTGCGCGCGTCGGCAACCGCACGGAACGCCCTCAATAGTCGAATATCCAAGTCCATTACGATTGCGACTTTCTTCCATTACAAAGGTCGATAATCGAGCTTCGATCTTCGCTGCTGAACAAATGACAAGCGGATGCCTTTCCGGACGGCAGACCTGCGCCACATTCCGAAATTAATTGACTCATTTCGCCTTCATCCGGCTAGCCAACCCCGCGCCCCGCTGACAAATCCGCCGCGATGGCATCGCGCTTGCGGTTAACCACTTGCAAATGCGCGACCACATTAAGTCTACGGATGATGGAAGCGATTAGCGCTCGCGATGATGAAATGATCGAGCCGGCCGGCGCACCCACGCCGACCAATTGCCCGTACTGCGCGCTGCAGTGCGGCATGAACCTGGTGCATGAAGGCCGGACGATCAAAGCAGCGCCGCGCGACTTTCCGACCAGCAACGGCGGGCTATGCCAGAAAGGCTGGACGGCGGCTGAACTGCTCGGTCACCGCGACCGGTTGCGCACACCGCTCATTCGCGATTCGCGGTCGGAATTTCGCGAAGCGTCGTGGGACGAGGCGGTCGATCGAATCGCCGCGGAGTTCGAGAATATCCAGCGCCGCCACGGCCGCGACGCGATCGGCGTGTTCGGCGGCGGCGGACTTACCAACGAGAAGGCATACCTGCTCGGCAAGTTTGCGCGCGTCGCGCTTTGCACGCGCAACATCGATTACAACGGCCGCTTCTGCATGGCTTCCGCGGCGGCCGCAAGCCTCAAGGCGTTCGGCCTCGATCGCGGCCTGCCCTTTCCACTCGCCGATATCTCCGGCGCCGAAACGATCCTGTTGGTGGACGCGAATGTCGCCGAGACGATGCCGCCGATCATGCAGTACTTCGAGGCGCAGCGCAGGCGCGGCGGCCACCTGATCGTCGCCGATCCACGCGCCACGGCGACTACGCGAGCCGCGCGGCTCCATTTGCAACTAACGCCAGGGACAGACGCCGCGCTAGCCAACGGGCTGCTGCACATCGCGATCGCCGAGGATTTGATCGATCACCAATTCATCGCGGCGCGGACGAGCAGCTATCAAAGCGCGCGCAAGACTGCGGTCGCATACTGGCCCGAGCGCGTCGAGCGAATCACAGGCGTGCCTGCGCATCAATTGTACGAAGCCGCGCGAATGCTCGGCCGCTCGCGCACCACGATGCTGCTGACGGCGCGCGGAGCGGAGCAGCAGAGCAACTCCGTCAACAACTTGCTGGCGCTGACCAATCTCGCGCTGGCGCTCGGCAAATCCGGCAAGCCACACTGCGGCTTCGGATGCCTGACCGGCCAGGGCAACGGACAGGGCGGCCGCGAGCACGGTCAGAAGGCAGACCAACTGCCCGGCTACCGCAGTATCGAGGACGCCGCGGCGCGCGCGCATATCGCGCACATTTGGGGCGTCGCGCCCGACTCGCTGCCGCACGCGGGAAGCTCAGCCTACGAGATGCTTGATGCGGCGGGCACCGATGAAGGCGTGCGCGCGATGTTCGTAATTGGATCCAACATCGCGGTCACGGCGCCCAATGCCCGGCGTATCCGGGAACGGCTTACTGCACTCGATTTTCTCGTCGTCGCGGACTTCTTCATGTCCGAGACCGCGCGTCTCGCCGACGTCGTGCTGCCTTCCGCGCAGTGGGCCGAGGAATACGGTACGGTCACCAATCTCGAAGGGCGCGTGATACTGCGCCAGCGCGCCGCTATGCCGCCGCCGGGCGTGCGTACCGATTTGGAAATCTTGAGCACGCTCGCGAAGCGCCTCGGAGGCGCGGCCCAGTTTCCGAGCGAGCCCGAGGCGGTGTTCGACGAGCTGCGCCGCGCGAGCGCGGGTGGCGTCGCTGACTACGCGGGTATCAGCTACGAACGCCTCGCCAAGGAGCCGGGCGTTTTCTGGCCCTGCCCTGACCAGTCGCATCCGGGAACGCCGCGCATCTTTCTCGATCGCTACGCGACGCCGGACGGGCGCGCGCGCTTCCATGCGATAGAATATCAACCACCGCCAGAAGTGCCCGACGACGACTTTCCCTTCTTTCTAACGACCGGCCGCGTCGCAGCGCATTACCAGTCAGGAACGCAGACGCGCCGCGTCGCGCAACTCATGAAGGCCGCGCGCGAGGCATTTGTCGAGATACATCCGGCCACGGCACGCGGGCTCGGAATCGTTTTGGGCGAGCGTGTGCGGATCGTGACTCGGCGCGGCTTTGCGACTTTCAGTGCGCGCATCAGCGCTTCGATCAGGATGGACACGCTTTTCGTCCCTTTCCATTGGGCGGACGAATCGAGCGCCAACGCGCTCACCAATCCGGCGCTCGATCGGACTTCAAAGATGCCGGAGTTCAAGGTATGCGCGGCGCGCGTCGAGCGAATCACGCCCGCGCAAACAGACCATCAGCATTTCAGTGATACGCGATGACAGGATCGGAGGTTCAGGATCTTGCACAAAACGAAGCTGAGCATAATCGGCAACGGCATGGCCGGCGCGCGCACGCTCGAGGAGATCCTCACGCGTGGAGGCGCCCGCCTGTTCGACATTACGGTGTTCGGTGACGAGCCGGGCGGCAGCTACAACCGGATCCTGCTCTCCAACGTGCTGAACGGCTCGCAGCACGCTGATGACGTCGTCATGAATTCACCGGAGTGGTACGCGGAAAATCGTATCGCGCTCCGCGCCGGTGTGCGCGTTGACGTAATCGCGCGGCCGCACCGCGCACTCCATGCAGACGATGGCGAGTGGTATCCGTACGACAAGCTGATAATCGCGACCGGCAGCCGGCCGTCGATCCCGCCGATCGCGGCGCTCCGCACGCCGCGCGGCGACCTGCGCCCCGGCACCTTCGTTTTCCGCACCCTCGCCGATTGCGCCGCGATAGCAGACTACGCTCGCAAATGCCGGCGCGCCGCCGTGATCGGCGGCGGCTTGCTCGGGCTCGAGGCTGCACGCGGACTCATCAACCACGGCCTCGAAGTGCACGTCGTGCATCTCATGCCGCATCTGATGGAGCAGCAGCTCGACCCGCAGGCCGGCGCGATCCTGAAGCAGACCATGGAACGGATGGGCGTGCGGGTCCATCTCAGGAAATCGACCAAGGCGGCGCTCGGCGATCGCGAGGTGACGGGACTCGCCTTCGAGGACGGCGAATCGCTCGAATGCGAACTGGTCGTGATCGCGACCGGAATCACGCCTAACGCCGAGATCGGCGCGCGCTGGGGACTCACTACCGAGCGTGGAATCGTTGTTGACGATCAGATGCGCACCTCAGACCCGGACATCTACGCGGTCGGCGAATGCGCGCAGCATCGCGGACGCGTTTACGGCCTGGTCGCGCCGATTTGGGAGCAGGCGAAGGTGCTGGCGGACAATATCACCGGCGCCGCGCCCGACACCGTGTACCAAGGTTCGCGCCTCGCGACCAAGCTCAAGGTGATGGGTGTCGAGCTTGCGTCGATGGGCGCAATCGAGGCGGCGAGCGAAGACGAAGATGTCGTCCAGTTCATGGAGCCCAGACGCGGAGTGTACAAGAAGCTCATCATCCGCGACGGTCGGCTCGCCGGCGGAATCCTGATGGGTGACATCAGCAAGGCTGCCTACCTGATGCAGGCCTTCGATCGCGGCATGCGGCTACCCGACGAGCGGCTGTCACTCCTCTTCGACACGGGCGCACCTGCCGCGCAGGCGACCTTCGACGAGATGCCGGACACAGTCCAGATCTGCAACTGCAACGGCGTAAGCAAGGGCGCGATCGTGCAATGCGTCGGGGGCGGATGCGCGAGCCTCAAAGGCGTGATGGAGGCGACGCGCGCGGGAACGGGCTGCGGCTCCTGCCAGAACCTGATCGCGGAGCTGGTCGAATGGGCGGCGGACGGCAAGGTCGAGGATGATCCCGCCGCGCACTACTACGTGCCGGGCGTACCGATGACCAAGCCCGAGCTGGCCGCCGCAGTGCGCGAGCGCGGGCTCAAATCAGTGTCGGCTGTATTCGACGTGCTCGCCGACGGGCGCGACGATCCGGCGAGCAAGCCTGGGCTCGCATCGCTGCTCAAGACGATCTGGCGCGACGAGTACGAAGATGAGCGCGATGCGCGCTTCATCAACGATCGCGTCCACGCCAACATCCAGAACGACGGCACCTTCTCTGTCATCCCGCGCATCTACGGCGGTGTCACGTCGCCCGGCGAACTGCGGCGCATCGCCGACGTCGCCGAAAGGTACAACGCACGGATGGTCAAGATAACGGGCGGCCAGCGAATCGATCTGCTCGGCCTCAGGAAGCAGGATCTGCCCGAGGCTTGGCGCGATCTGGGGATGCCGAGCGGGCACGCTTACACGAAAGCGTTTCGCACCTGCAAAACTTGCGTCGGCACCGAGTTCTGCCGCTACGGCGTCGGCGACTCGACGCGGCTCGGTATCGATATCGAGAAGAAGTTCCAGGGCATCGAATCGCCGCACAAGCTGAAGCTCGCGGTGAGCGGATGCCCGCGCAATTGCGTCTAGGCGACGGTCAAGGATATCGGCGCCGTGGCGGTCGAAAACGGATGGCAGGTTTACGTCGGCGGCGCTGCCGGCTCGTCGGTGCGCGCGGCGGACCTGCTCGCGACGGTAGCGTCGCGCGACGAGGTGATGACGCTGATGGGCCGTTTCATGCAGTACTACCGCGAGAACGCGCGCTACGCGGAACGCAGCTACGGTTTCGTGCAGCGCATCGGAATCGAGCGGCTGCGCGCGATACTCGTCGAAGATACCGAAGCTGAGGTGGCGCGGCTCGATCGCGAAATCGAAGCCACCGTTGCCGCGTATCGCGATCCCTGGCTGGAGCGCGAGCGCCCGCACGAGCCCACGCAGTTCGCCGCCGCGAGCATCGTCGCGGCCGAAGCAGCGGAGGTGAGGCAGTGACGCTCGGCATGGAGGCGGGAATGTCGGCGGTAACAATCGGCCGCGCGCACTGGCTGCGTCTTGGCCGTGTCAAGGACGTCGGTCTCGGCCAGGGACGATGCTTCAAGGTCGGCGACACTCAGATCGCGGTGTTTCGTCCGCGTGAGGCTGGACTGCGCGCGACCGGCGCCGTATGCCCGCATCGCGCAGGACCGCTCGCGCAGGGAATCGTCGGCCGCGATACCGTTATCTGTCCTTTTCACGGCTACAGGTTCTCGCTCGTTGACGGGCGCGGCCTCGACAACGATTTCAGCGTCGCAAGTTATCGAGTTGAGGTCCGCGACGGCGAGATCTTCGTCGAGTTGCGATGAGCATGCACGACTCGGTGGTTATCAAAGGAAATCCCGAGCGCGGTCTGGCCGGCGCGACGCTCGGTTTCTTCGTCGGCTTCGCGGCGGTCGCTCTGCTGGGGCCCATCGCGCATCGCCTGCAGTTCGAGATCGGTCTCTCGCCGATTCAACTCGGGCTCGCGCTCGCGGCGCCGATGCTTTCGGGATCATTGCTGCGGATACCCTTTTCGATCTGGGCCGATATCGGCGGCGGGCGACGCCCGATGCTCATCCTGCTCATGCTTTCGATGATCGGCATGGCAGGACTCCTGGTTCTCTTCGATCGCGCCGCCGACAAACATGCAGGTGCCGGCTTCTATCCCGCGCTGCTCGCAGTCGCGACGCTCTGCGGATGCGGCATCGCAACGTTCTCGGTCGGAATCGCGCAAGTCTCGTACTGGTTTCCGCGCGCCCGGCAAGGCCGCGCACTGGGCATCTACGCCGGCCTCGGCAACGTGGCGCCAGGAATTTTTGCGTTCGTATTGCCGCTCGCGATCGCGAGCTGGGGAATCGGCGGCGCCTACTGGGCGTGGATGCTATTCGTCGCGGCTGGTGCGTTCCTGTATGCGCTCGTCGGCGCCGATTCCGGGTACTTCCAATTGATTCGGCCCCGAACGCCAAACGGCGAAGCGATACGAGCAGCTGAGCAATGCGGACAGGAATTGTTTCCTAACGCGGATGCGCGAGTCTGCATGCTTGAAGCCGCGCGGAGCACATCTGCATGGGCGCTGGTCGCACTCTACTTCGTGAGCTTCGGCGGATTTCTCGCGCTCACCGCGTGGCTGCCGGCCTACTGGAGCGTCTACCATCGCCTCTCGATTACGTCGGCGGGAACGCTCACCGCGCTGTTTTCGCTAACCGCCTCGGGCAGCCGGATTGTCGGCGGATTCATCGCTGATCGAGCCGGTGGCAGGCAGGCGTGCCGGATGGCGTTTCTCACCACCCTCGCAGGAGCAATCGTGATAGCATCCGCGTCGCAGGTCCCGGTCTCCGTGGCGGCCGAGCTGGCGATGGCGATCGGGATGGGATTTGCGAACGCCGCGGTCTTCAAGATGGTGCCCGAGTACGTTCCGCACGCGGTCGGCGGCGCGGCGGGCCTGGTCGGCGGGCTCGGAGCATTAGGCGGATTCATGCTGCCGCCGATCCTTGCGGCGTGGGTGCAGGTCGCGGGCATCGAGGGCTACGCGAGCGGATTCTTTATCGAAGCGGCACTGGCAGTCGCCGCGATCATCGTCGCGTCACGACTCGCGGACCGCGAGGAAGGCATGCGGATCAAGGATACGACAGCCCGAGTCGCTTGAGAGCATGCCGCGAGCTAGTTCGGTCCGGCGAAGCGGCGCTTCAGTGCATCGCGGATCTGATCGACCGGGCTTCCGTCCTCGAACATCCGCTTCGCTTGCAGCGCTTCCTGGGTGCAAATCTCGCAGGTCGCACCGTGATAACCGCGGTAGCAATCGAGCAGGCACTTGTGGCCGTCGGTCTTGTCGCATCCGCAGTAGCACCAGAGCTGCGCGAGCAGCGCGGGATTCTCGCCGGCGAAGATATATGCCTCCCTGACCTCGCCCATGAACTGCGAGGGATCGAGCGTCAACCGATCGGAGGCGGCCACGACGGCGGCCTTGCGCGCGGCTCGAGGAGCGGTGCAGCAGCATCGCCCGCCGACACATATCGGCGGCGGTGAGTACTGCGCCGCGACCGTCCGATCGCGATACGTCCACACTGCTATCGCCATCGACAGCACGATTGCACCACACGCGCCGAAAATGACTCCGCGTTTCATGGCATCAACCGTTGCTCAGCGACTTGTTGACGTCATCGACGATGCTGGCCGGCTTGACGATCTCGCCGTTGTACTCGTGCAGCTCGCGTCCATCGGGACCGACCAGGAACATCGACACGATGTGGCTGACGGAGCCGTCGGGTTCCTTTTCGCGGAACACCTTGAAACCGCCGAGCGCGCGGTCGATGGCGGCCGGCGAGCCGGTGAGAAAATACCAACCCTTCTCATCGGCGCCCTGCTGCCGCGAGTAGTCCAGGAGCTGTTTTGGGCCGTCGTGTTCGGGATCGACGGTAATCGAAACGATTGAGACCTTCGAACCCAGCTCGGGGCCCAGGCGAAGGGCGACGTTGGCGAGTTTCGCAGTCTCCATCAGGCACGTGCCGGGGCACGAGGTGTAGATGAAATCGACCACCATCGGCTTGCCCTTGAGCGAGGCGAGCGAAACGTAGGAACCGTTTTGATCGACCAGCGTGGCGTCAGTCAGGCAACTGCTCGGCTGGGCGCCAGCGGCTTGCTCAGACTGCGTGCCACTATTGCACCCGCTTACGGCGAGAGCGCATATGGTCAACATCATCAGCATCATTCGGTGATTAAAAGCAGCCGTCATTGTCGTAACTCCGCATCCAGCTAAATCTGATTGAGTTCATTGAATGGAACCGCCGCAATCGGGATGGCTAATGCCACGCCGGCTGCGAAGCGATTACGCTGATCATGGTTGCACGCGCCTTCTCTTCCTGCGCCTCACGTTCGTACTCGGCTTGCTCACGAGCGGAGAGCTCTTCGTTTTCCTGGTCGGCCACGGACTCACATTGCGAGAGTTCCTGGGAACGCCGTTGGTTGATGACCAGGATCTGCTGCCCACTTTCCTTGTCGTGAGTCGTTTCGAGTTTCGAGCGTTCGTCATTGGCGCGCTTGGTCGCAGCTTCTATGCATTGCCGCTCGCTGGCCGCGATTCGCTGGCTTTCCTCGTTCAACTCCTCGACCCGGTAGTTGCGATTGCTGGAGGCAGACGTGCAGCCCGCAACAACCAACAGCGCAACAGCGCTCAAAGCCAGTCTACTGGTCAGCATCGCCATCTCACCGAATCGCGGTTAACATAACGACGATCATCTCCGCATCAGTGCGATAATCCATTCGGCGCCGAGACCGCATTCGATGCTTGCGAAGGCAGCAGCCGGAGCACCGCTGCAGCAAACCTTTTCGACCGTTACGCCCCCGGTATCGCGAAGGAACCTGGCGCGTACGACTCCGTTGCCACCGACTACGAATGTTTCCGGCAACGTAGTTGGCGCGCCAAAGCCATTATCCTTCGCGTCCTCGAGCATCGCGACCGGATAGCTAAGCGATTGCATCGCCTGCTCGACTTCCTTGCGATCGTGCGGACGATCAGCGCTGACGCCGATCGGCTCGACTCCTTTTGAGTGATACTCCTTGTAGAACGCCTCGAGAGCCGGCAGTTCCTTACGACACGGCGGACACCACGTTGCCCAGAAATTGATAACGACCACCTTTCCGCGCAGTGATGCCAGGTCGAAAGTCGAGCCTCCCATTTGATTCACAACGAGCGCGGGTGCAGCCCGGCCAACGTCCTCATTGGCAAACGCAGAGCTTTGAGCCGGGCCAACACCGAGCAACCCGACTACAATCGCGAATATCCATCGTTCGCTACGCATCAGAGGCTCACAACTAGAAGCTGTAGCTGAGAATCACTTTGCTCGCGAAAGGCGCCGTCAGTTGATAGCCCCTCATGTTCTGAAATATCGGGAACTCCATGTCCGCGTAAAGCCGTATCGGCCCGAACCTGATCTCGCCACCCGCGGCTGCAAGAAACCGGGTGTATCCGGTGTCCGCGCAATCCGCGTTGGCGCCGGTGTCTCGCGTTCGATCGGAGGCTGAACATTGGCGCCAACTCGCTTAGTGGGCCCACGTCACCGAAGTCGTGCAAGGTACCTACGGCACCGTCGTCTCTGCCCGGGGTATCCGGGGTATAATGATGTTGCTCCAAAGCGGCCGATCGTAATTGACCTGTACGAACCAACTGAACGGACGGCCCCGGAACGTCGACGGCACTGCGCCCAACTGCGTCGGGAACCTTGTCGGGAACCTTCCCAGCTGGTAGGCGCCCATGAGTAGATCGCTGCTGCCCGTCCCAATCTGGGTGTCCCTATCGTAGTAAGGGAAGCTCCAGTCGCCGCTTGGGACTTTGACCCCCATCAGGAGTCCCGTCGACATATCTTCAGAAATTTCCGTGTCCATGCCCTCAATCCGGATGTCGCCGATGGAATTGTTATCGTGCAGTTGGATGTTGTCATTGTTGTAGGCACCCTTGTAATCACGGATCCAGTAGGGCACTTCCATCATCAGTCCCCAATCCCGGTAGAACATGTACTGAAAACCGGCTCCATGAAATTCGTTCGCATGTACTTATCGTTGTTATAGAATCCGGATGCCGGCCCGGTGGCATGCCAATCTATGTACCGGTCCTCTCCTTAGTTCTGATTGGCCTGACTCCGGCGCTCGCCTTGGCGTGCGCCTGGGGATGCGGAGTTTTCGGGAACTGCGTCGCTATATCCTCAGGGAGCTGGCGGCCAGGTTTGGTTCCAATGGGAGTACATGGACTATGTCGACACTGATTGTCGGTGCAGCCGGTCCGGAAATGATCGTGAGACCAACCTTGATTGGCACGCTACTAAGAGCGAACAGGAGCGCGAGCAGAGCGCTAAGCCTACTGACATTCACCGTAGAGAGATTGAATATCCTGCCCCTCATCGGCAAGCGAAGACCCTAGAAAAACCTACTCGCGCGCTTGAGATCGCTCGTTTGTATTTGAACGGTCTGCCCGCTGCTTTGATACTTAAGGGTCACCGGAGAGCATGACGCCATTCCGGTCTTAAGCTTGTCGATTTTGTATCGATTGCCGCAAACTCGGCAGATCAGAGATCCGCCTGATGAACAGAAACCGCGCCGGTAGGTGTAGCATTGCTGACAGGCATCCACCGCGCCGTGAAGGTGACCTTCGTTATCGCGCGCGAGCAGAAATCGAATTTGGCTGGCGGGATCGGCGCGATAAGAGAAGAACTTGACTTCGCCCGGTCGAAGGTCGGAGGTCGCGATGCTCAATGTGCCCGTGCCGAAAACCGGCGTCGCCGATGGCCTGACGTCAGCGGCCAGATAAGCGGTCGCAACCAACACGATGGCGGCGACAGGAAGAATCAGTCGTGCTCTTGATTTTCTTCGGGAGCGACGCACTTCCGATCCCTTTCTGCGAACCTAACTCGAAGTGAAAAATGACATATCGATTGACCAGACGCCAGACGCTCTGGTCCACCCACCTTGGTCCGCTCAGAATCGCTCGCTACTTCGGAGCGTCGGGTATTAGCTTCAGCTTGCCCTGGCGTGTCGGGCGATTGGCATTGGCTGCCGCCGCAGCCGCAGCGCCGGTTGCAGCACCGGCGCCGCGCTTGCCGCGCGACTTCATCAGGATACCGACCTTGTCGGACAGCTCGCGCCGGCGCTTGGCGTTCTGCACGCGCGCCGCTTCCGCATCGCGATGATGAGCAGCGCCGGGAGGCATGGCAGGCGCGGACTGAGCGGGAGGCTGATCCATCCCGAATACCTGCCGCTCGAGCTTCTTGATCTGATCGCGCAACTCCGCCGCGCGTTCGTATTCGAGCGCTTCCGCCGCCTGCATCATTTCCTGACGTAGCATCGTGATGCGCTCCGGAAGCTCGTGTGCAGGAATCAGGTCCTGCTTCGATGCGGGCGCGTCGTCGACCTCCGGCACCACAGCCCACTCCGGCGAGTACATCTCGACCAGTGATGCATCGATCGCTTTGACAATCGATTGCGGCGTGATGCCATTTTCTTGGTTGTAGGCGAGCTGTTTGGCGCGCCGCCGATTGGTCTCATGGATCGCGTGTCGCATCGAGCCAGTCATCGCATCAGCGTACATGATGACGCGGCCGTTGATGTTGCGGGCGGCGCGACCGATCGTCTGGATCAGAGAACGCTCGGAACGCAGGTAGCCTTCCTTGTCGGCATCGAGGATCGCGACCAGCGACACTTCGGGTAAATCGAGACCCTCGCGCAAAAGGTTGATGCCGACCAGCACGTCGAATTCGCCCTTGCGGAGGCTCCGGATGATCTCAACGCGCTCTATCGTTTCGATGTCGGAATGCAGATAGCGAACGCGCAGCCCGAGGTCGTGGTAGTAGTCGGTCAGGTCCTCGGCCATCTTCTTGGTGAGGCAGGTGACGAGGACGCGCTCGTTAGCGGCGACGCGCTTGCGAATTTCCTCGAGCAGATCGTCAACCTGCGTCCCGGCTTTGCGCACCTCGATTTCCGGATCGATAAGACCGGTCGGCCGAATGAGCTGCTCCGCGACGAGGCCGCCCGATTTTTCGAGCTCATAATCGCCCGGCGTGGCCGAGACGTAAACCACCTGGTGCACGTGCGATTCCCATTCCTCGAAATTGAGTGGGCGGTTGTCGAGCGCGGACGGCAGCCGAAATCCGAAATCGACGAGCACCTGCTTGCGGGAACGATCGCCGCGATACATCCCGCCGATCTGCGGCACCGTCACGTGGCTTTCGTCGATGAAGAAGAGCGATTCCTTGGGAAAGTAGTCCAGCAATGTCGGCGGCGGATCGCCGGGCGAGCGGCCCGTGAGATGCCGCGAGTAATTTTCGATTCCCGGGCAGAAGCCCATCTCGGCGAGCAGCTCGAGATCGTACATCGTGCGCTGCTCGAGCCGC
>JASHQJ010000057.1 GCA_030037595.1 Candidatus Binataceae bacterium | reverse complement strand
TTCTCGATCGACACCACTCCCAACCCGCCGCCGAACAGCTTCTTGATGAGATAATTCTCCTCGTTGTCGATCGTTGCCCCGCCCAAGGTGCCGATGCTGCGCACCGAGTTGAGCAAGCCGCCTTGCTCATCGCGCGTCGTGAAGTCGGCGTCGCGGGTCGTCTTGACGCGCTCGGCAATCCGGTCCAGTGCCCAGTCCAGCGTCCGCCTCTGCCAGTGATCGGAGTAGGGTGCACGATACAGCACCTGACGGACGCGATGCGGATTGACGGCCAGCTGGAAGGCGTTGGCACCTTTCGGGCAGAGGCGGCCCTCGCTGATCGGGCTTTCAGGATCGCCCTCAATGTCGATAAGCTTGCCGCCCTTGCTAAAGTTGAGCTGCCCGCAACCGACCGCGCAGTAGGGACAGACTCCCCGGGTGACGGTGGCGCCGCGCAGCCGCGAAGCCTTGCCGAGCGTCTGCAAGCTGAACGGTTCTTGAGAAATTTGGGGCTTCTGAGTCAGAGGAGAGCGGAACATTGCGATTCGTCCTTTCAAAAAATTCCTCGTTCACACGAGTGAGAGCGGAAGCAGCATTTCCTGGAAAGGACACGCGCCTCCCGCGTTTGATGCTTACATGCGGTTGGAAGCTACCTTTTGTTTTCGCATAGCTACAATCTTTCGACAAAGCTCAGCATGAGTCTCTTGCAAACGCGGCGACCTCTTCATTGCGCGCGTAGATCCACTCGATCGATTTGTGATGCCGGGGCGCCTCAGTGATTCTGTTGAGTAAATCGCCCACGATCCCGTAAATCCGTTTCACTCCAGCTTCGGCCAGAGTCTTTAACAGGATTTCAGCAACCGTCGCCATGATTCTTCTCCTATTCTTTTTTAAGATCGATCAAAGCCTGGCGGTATGCGAACATCAAGTAACCGCACGCGAGCAAGATTCCGGGAACGAACCAAACCAATCCGATACTCAGTCCATAACTTGTGGTCGAGGCATTGTAGATCGTCAGGCCGCTGTGCGTAGCGCTGATGGCAGGAAGCAGATTCGGATAGTGGCCGAATGCGGCCGCAGCCAGCATAGTGAGTATATATCCTGAGGAATAGAGAAATGCTGTTTGGTCCTGGCCCGTTCGGCTCGAGATCTTGACACCTGCGAGAGCTCCCAAAGCGATTAGCGGCAAAATCAAACCGAGGGGATGGGTAAGGTAGCGAGCTGAAAAATTTGGCAGAGCGAGCGGTACTATTATCATCACGGCGATCGTAAGTAGTACTACGACTATCCAGATCAGCCCGGCAAAGTCGCGTGCGCGAATTTGCAAATCGCCCCTGGTCCGCATCGCAGCCCACAGGCTGCCCTGAATCGCGAGCGCTGCGACGCTCGTCAAGCCTAGAATCATTGTGAACCAATCGAGAACGCCCGGCGTCGGACCGACACGGAAATTGGTCCAAAGCGGAAGAAAGAATGATCCGTTGGCGTCTAGCGGAACGCCCCGGATAACGTTTCCGAGGGCGACGCCAAAGAATAGTGCCAGCAAGGAGCTCGCTCCAGCGAAGACGACATCCCAAAAAGGTGTCCACACAGCATTCGTAATATGACTGCGAAATTCGATCGCGATCCCGCGTAGAATGAGCAGCCAGAGCACTATCATTAGAGGCAGATAGAAACCGCTGAACCCTGAAGCGTAGGCGCTGGGAAACGCGAAGAACAGTGCGCCGCCTCCCGCAATCAACCATACCTCATTGCCGTCCCATACCGGCCCGATTGATTCGAGCAGGGTACGTCTCTCCGTAGTGTCTCGCGCGATGATGAGATGCACGATTCCAATGCCCATGTCGAAACCGTCAAGCACGGCAAAGATCACGAACATTAGCGCGACTATCCAGAACCAGAGGGTATTCGTAGGATCCTCCTTCTCTCAGCGAGCCGCGACGGCGCCTTCGACTTGAGTATGCACCGGATTCGCAGGGCCGCGCTGCACCTCCAGATAAATGAGAAAGAGAAACACTATCCCGAGCGCGACGTACATGCCCATGAACCCGAGTAACGTAAACAAGCCGTTGCCGGCGGATACCAAAGGCGACTTACCCGCGTCGGTTCTCATCAATCCGTAGACGAGCCACGGTTGTCTTCCCAACTCCGCCGTCATCCAGCCCGCTGTAGTGGCGATGTATGGAAACGGAGCGAGCAGCATTAGCGCCCACAGCATCAGGGGAGTGTCGTAGAGGTGGTTTCGATACAACAACCATCCGGCCAGGACAAATACGCCGACAAAGATGGTCCCAAGGCCGACCATGATATGGTACGAGTAGTACAGGAGCGGAATGTTGTCAGGCCATTGATCTTGGGGAAACTGTAAAAGTCCCTGGACCTCAGCCTTCCAGTGACGATACGTGAGAAAGCTCAGAACATCCGGAATGGCGATTGGATTATCGAGCTTGCGGGCGCCAACGTCGGGCTGACCGATGATGACCAGCGGCGCGCCGTGCTGATTGTCGAATAACCCTTCCATAGCCGCGAGTGTGACCGGCTGATAGCGGGCGACATTACGCCCCTCTCCATCCCCGGTCGGAAATATCATCATGAGCGATGCTATCAATCCTGATATGACTCCCAGGCAGACGAAGGTCCGGCCGAACTCCTCGAACTGATGCATCAACAAATAGAACGCACCGAGCGCCGCCATTACTACCGCGCCAGTCACCACCGTGGCTGTCATGTTGTGAAGGTATTGCCAGACGATCCACGGGTTGGTGAGCAGAGCTCCCAAGCTGGTTAAGGCAAATTTGCCGTCACTACTGAGAGCGTAGCCCACCGGATGCTGCATCCACGCATTGGTCGTGATGATGAAGAATCCAGATATCCACGAGCCCAGGAAAACGAGGAAGGCTGCAACCCAATGGAGACTTTGGCCGAGCTGTTTCTCTCCGTAAAGAAACGCCCCGAGAAATGTCGACTCCAGGAAGAACGAGAAGACTCCCTCCATCGCGAGAGTCTGCCCGATCACCGCGCCTGTGCTCTTGGAGAAGACCGACCAGTTGGTGCCGAACTGAAATTCCATCGGAATTCCAGTCACGACTCCGACGACAAAATTTATTGCAAAAATGCGCGCCCAAAAGCGCGCTGCCTCATTGTAATGCTCACTCCTCGTGCGGATCGCGAGCGTCTTAAGGACGACAATGAGCAGCCCCAAACCCATCGTCAGCTGGGGAAATAGGTAGTGAAACGTGAGCGTAAATGCGAATTGAATCCGATGAACTATGAGCGCATCCATCGTTCTAATCGCTCGACTGGCTCTCCTCACCAAAGACTATCAAACCATCTAATTTAGGCTATTTCGAAGCGCTTTAATCCTTTCAGATCCAAACCTCGATGAGGCTGGCCGTGGCGACACCATTGTGCTTATCGCAGAGGTCCTCCGTGGAACGCAGGTTCCGCGTAAATTCGAGGTTGTCACTACAAAGCTCAGCCAACATCCGCTCCGCCGACAGGCGTTCATGATCGTTGTCCTTGACCCGCTGATGCCTCGCGATGTTGCCGATGGATTTAATCCTGGATCTACCGAGTTTGTGCGTACGTTCAGCAACTTGGTCAGTCATCGCGAAAATTTGGGTGCCCTGTTCGTCGAGCAGCAGCCCGAGCCGTGTCGGTGCCACCACGTAAACTGCTACCGAGCAGCCGTGCTGCCTGCCCGCCATTCGACAGCGGCGGATGCCGCGGACCGTTCATCTTCGCCTATCCGGGCTTAGTAGTTCGTGCCCATCGCTGATGCGCCGCGATAGTTAAGACGCCCTAGGAATGGCTGTGGCGGAAACTGACGGAAGTCGCGTAGGTTGTTTTTCGAGCACGGTTGATGCTCCCCAGCGGTCGATGGGCCGCCAGCCCGTTCCATGGATTGAACGACATGCCTTCATCCACGGTCGCGATATTCGCTGGACCCCAGGCATTCTGGGCTGGCACGGAAAGACGGGCGACGGCGATGTACGGGCTCTTGTCTTGCGGCCATGACACTGTGGAATCCTCAATCGGCATCGCCTGAAGATCCGTGTTGAGCTGTACTTTGAGCTGCCACTCGCCGCTTTCTGCCGCGAAATAGTCAACAACCGAATCACGTAATGCGTTTGGCTTGCCACTCACCTCAAGGTGCTTATTAGTGCGTGCTTTGAGCGCGGCAGAAACTGGGGCGAGCGCAAACTTGCAGATGTACTTACCGTACAGAAACGGGGTTTGACTGTAGAACGTTTCGCCGAGGATCTCATTGTCGGGTACATCCAGTCCCTTGGACTCATCGCTGAGTTTCGCAACAACCGAACTGATGAACTCGTTAAACGCTTTTACCGAGGGTGCGCCGAAAGTCGGCGCGTTCACCAAAAGAAAGTCTTGCTCATCACCCGAACTGCCGGGAAGACGATCGCCCTGCACTCCCTGGACTTTCAAGGCAACGCCTCGCGGCATCGAAACACTGTCTTTCAGGATCGAGCCGGGCAACGTTGAAAAGCGAATCACCGCCTTGTAATTGCCTTCTTTGCTGAACAGGCCTTGAGCAAGCTCCGACGGAAGATTTTCCAGCACGGAGAGTGTGCCGAGCAAAATGCCATGCGATTTTGCATGGAGGCTGCGCCGGGCATGCCCGGTTTTCTTGTATGTGTTCTCACGTATCCCCTTCAAAATACCCTCCGAGTCAGCGTCCACTACGCTTTCGTTGACTTCCTCATGCTCCATTCCAGGTTGGAACACGATGGCCTCTGTAATTGGTTGCGCGCTGTTTGCCACTGTCGGACTCTCCTCTTGATTAGGCTTTGAGATTGAGCTTTCCGAGTTAAAAGCCAAAACTGCTGAGACCAGGGTGATCGTCGGGTCGACGGCCGAGCGGCCAGTGAAATTTTCTTTGACTCTCTTCGATCGGAAGATCATTGATGCAAGCGTGCCGTGTCGCGTTCAGCCCGTAGTCGTCGAACTCCCAGTTTTCGTTGCCGTAAGAGCGGAACCAGTTGCCTGAATCATCGTGCCATTCATAGGCGAACCTAACGGCGATGCGATTTTCGCCGAAGGCCCAAAGTTCCTTGATCAAACGGTAATCCAGTTCCCGAGACCATTTGCGACGAAGAAACTCAACGATCTGCTCTCTACCAGTGACAAATTCGGAACGATTTCGCCATTTACTTTGAACGCTATACCCAAGCGATACCTTTTCCGGGTCACGCGAGTTCCAAGCGTCTTCCGCGAGGCGAACTTTCTGGATTGACGTCTCGAGATTGAAAGGAGGAAGCGGCGGACGTTTCTCAATGGTTTGCATTTTCAGCTCTCCCCGAGTTGAAGAGCGCGCGCCTCTGCTTACGTCGTTGAAAACGTCGGTTCCCTCACGACACCAGGCCGCACCTTCCAATCAGATCGTCATCGCACGCGATTCCAAACGTTCGGGATTCCGATGCGATTGGCCGGATGAAGGTTACACAAACATTGTAGCGGCTGATCGGATGCGGCTCGAGGACTGTGCGGTTCGGATGACAGAGAGGGGGGATTGAAAGACTCGACAGAGTAAGCGATAGGAA
>JASHQJ010000056.1 GCA_030037595.1 Candidatus Binataceae bacterium | reverse complement strand
AACCGCTGGTCCCTCCGGCCCGTCACAGCTTAAGTGCACGAACCACTCTCCTCCGTCGAGGCCGTCTCCGACAAGCAGGTATGCGTTCCTGATCGTGTATTGCTGGCCGCGCTCGATGGGCACGGCTTCGACGTTGCCATCGGCGGCGGCCATGTCGTTCTGCGAGCGTCGCTTCATAAGGCCACGCCTGGGGACAGCGGCGCGCGGGCGGTGATTAATTGAAATCGTGCATCCTGGGCGCCGCATCCACCAGCGATGCCGTCCGCGCACCCGGTTGGGACAAACCAGTCTGAGCATCGCTTCGGGACGCTGGTACTTCAAGCGCTCAGGCGAAGACGAAATTTCGTGCGTTGACTCAAACTTACCGGCACGACCTGAGTGATGGGGCTTTTGAGTCCAGGTGGGGCCGCCGGGTTGGGCGGCTATGTTCCGAGGCCGACGCTTTATCTATGCGAGATGATGAAGAAGCCGCCAGCCAGTAGCGCGAACACGCCGATCAGGAACAACCATGCTATCGCTTCCATATCTTTCTCCTATGGCAAGCTCAGCAAGTTTGCAGGGGTTGAGGTGATCTTTGGCGCCAATGCCCAGGAAGGTCAAATTCTCTAATCTGTCCCGCAAGCCGAATCGCTTAGGGCGAGCGCGGCTCGACCGAAAACTTCGGGGTAGCCCCTCGAATTTGGGAAAAAGCATTCTTTGCCAGACTCGCGCCGCGACTTCCGAACCTACGACTAGTGCGGCGAGCCCCAGAAGACCTCTGCCATCGCAGTGAGCGTTTTAAACAGCGCGACGCGACAGATCCTCGAACGCTGCGGCCAACAAGATGGGCACAAGAAGGCGAAGCGGTGGGGAACACTCGGTTGATTCGTAACCTCGGCGGGGGACCTAACGCCCGCAGAGTCCATCTGCAAGATCGCGGATATGAGTCCCGAAGCTCCGGATAGTGCATCTGGACCATCCGGTGGATAATAGTAAAGACCATGCAGTTGAAACGCCGAACATCAGGAGCGCGTCGGTTGCCTCCAGCGGGCCCAACAATCTCCACCGCGCCGTCATCACGATATCGAACCAAGCGTGGTGTAGTTGATCGCCGAATAATAAGAAGGCCGTTCCGAAGTTCAGGAACTCCCCGCATAGCCTGAACAACGCCGCCCACAACGCGATGTCTATGACATGGGCGACCGGCGCAAGCGAGATAAGAACGCCTACTATCGCGACATCCATCCAGACTTGGCACCCAAGCGGCGAACCCTTCGCGCACGCGTTCCTGCGGCGAGCACGCCTTCCGCGTCGGTCACCTGAGTCGACTGCTGGTTTCACGAGTCAAGAGGGAAAAAGCGCCGGCTTCTCCCTGGCGTGACGCCTTACCTCAGGTCTGCACTTCCGAGGGTCGTGTGTACAGCCGCGCTGAGGAATTTCTCGAGGGCGGTGCAGAAAGTTATCGGAAACCAAGCGCAGGACAGCGCCGAGGGGTTGCACATGAAGGTGGGCGAGAGTTCAAACGTAACGGTTGTAGATCTCCAGATCGAGTCCGGGACCGCGCACTCAGTCCTTTGGCAATCTCCGGATGAGCCGCAGAATCCCAACCGCGCAGACTTGACAAATGTTTAGCCGATTAGTTACATAAAAACGCGTATCCCGGAGGTTACACATTGACGATGTCGCTGGATCGAACCATCGCCGCCCTTGGCGATCCGACCCGCAGAGAGATTCTCCGGCGACTGGCGGATTCGCCGCGCCGAGCGGGCGAACTCGCTGCAGGCTTTACGATCAGCCGGCCGGCGGTCTGCAAGCATACCCGACTCCTAGCGCGAGCCGGCCTGATTCGCGCCGCCAAAAGCGGACGCGAGCGAATCTACCAGCTCGCACCCTCAGGAAAGAAAGCCTTGCACGACGCGATCGCGGAGTTGCAAGACATGGAGCGTTATTGGGACCTCGTGCTTCAGGCTTTCAAGAGCCACCTGGAGAAGAAGCGATGACGATCCGCAAGTCAATCTGGGTCGCAAAGCCACCCGAGCTCTCATTCAAAGTGTTCTGTGAGGAGATGAGCGAGTGGTGGACAGGCGGGTTTCGCGGCAAGGACAGTAGGCCGCGACTGGAACCGAGGGTCGGCGGACGCTTCTATGAGCGCACTCCCGACGGGGGCGAGTACGACATCGGGCGGGTGACTGTGTATCAGCCGCCGTCGCTGGTCGCATTTACCTGGCGCGCGCCGAGCTGGGACGAAAGCACGCAGGTCGAAATTCGTTTCAGCGCAGAGAACGGTGGAACTCGTGTCAATCTCGAGCACAGCGGATGGGATCAGAGCGCGAAAACCAGAGAGGCGCGAAAGAATTACGATACAGGATGGGGAAACGTGTTGGGCTATTACGAAACCGCAATGAAGGCAGCCGCCTAGGCAATTTTGGAGGACAAGATGAAGCTCTACTATTTTCCGTCGCCCAATCCGATCAAGGTCAAGTTCGCGATGCTCGAACTCGGGATCGACTGCGAGATGATTCCGGTTGACCTGATCAAGCGCGAACAGACCCAGCCGTCGTTTCTCGCGATGAATCCCTTTGGGCGTGTGCCCGTGCTGGTCGATGGCGAGCTGACGCTATGGGAATCCAGCGCGATCCTCGCCTATCTAGGCGAAAAGACCGGCAGGCTGTGGCCAACCACGCCGGCGGGACGGGCCGAGGCACTCAAGTGGCTGTTCTTCTTGGCACAGCACGTTTCGCCGCCCGCTACCGATCTCGCCTTCAATCGAGTCGCAGCGAAGCTCGCCGGGCGCCCGAGCGACGAACCGGCGATCGCCCGCGGGGAGAAGGCGCTGCCCGACGTGATCAAAATCCTCGAGGGCCAGCTCTCAAAGAACAAATGGATGCTTGGCGCCGACTTCAGCCTGGTCGATTGTGCCTACGGCTCGACACTCAACGTGGTCGAGAAGGCCCAGTTCAGCTTCGGCGATTTCCCAAAGGTGAAAGCCTATCTCGATGCTATCCGCGCCCGGCCGGCGTGGAAGGAGACGCCGAAGCTCCCGATGCTCTAGATGCTCTAAACGACCGGCTCTGTCTTCACGGATGGCCTCCGCCTGCGGTTGCGCAGGCTACCAAGACGCGAATAGTCGGTGCTCGCTTGGAGTCCGGCAAAACTGGACGTCGACTTGGTCATAGGCAGACCCTCCAGCTACGTTCGTCAGCTCGTTTCACCTCCGCATACACGAAAGTTTGGGCGGTCTGTATCCTGCGCCAAAGGATCGCTTCACTTCGTAGCGAGCGGCTTGCCAGTTTCCAGCAGGCTCTTGAGCGACGAAAGCATCAGCGGCCATCCGCCGGCATGGACCGATCCTGAATAGGTCGCAGTCGGGCCATCGAAGTCATCGTGTACAAGGTGGAGCAAGGTCACCGACGGGCCGGTAGCCGAGAGTTCATATGTCACGCGCGACGCACGATCCTTGGCGACGGAGTCGTCCCAATGCGCGCGCCAGGTCATAACCAGCCGTTTCTCCGGCTCCACCTCCAGGATCTCTCCATCGACGACCTTGAATCCGCCCTCGCCGACGTACGCATACGGAGCGCCCTTCTTCAATTTTGTCTCGAGGCGGGTTCCATAGACGTAGTGTCTCGTCACGTCGCCATCGACGATTCCCTTCCAGACCTTCGCCGCCGGTGCGCCGATGTATAGGTCGTAACTGAACTCTAGATTCTTAGCCATTTCTCGCTCCTTCCTTGCCAGAGTGATTTAGCCATGTATTGACTTGGCATTGACCAATTCCCGCGTAGTCGGTTGCGGTTGATCCGAGCCGTAGAGACCGATAGCGGCCGCGGCCATGCATAGCGCGATCACTCCGCCAACAACCCCGGGTCCTGCAAAGAAAAATTCCCAACCGATTAAGACGTTGAAAAGCTGCGCGATCATCAGCGCGACGACGAGCGGCCTGGCTTCGCGCGGTGCGGTGCGGCTCATGTTGCTCAGCATCCAGAGCAGCGCCACGATCACCACGAACCTCACGGTCGTCAAGAATTGATAGCCTCGATAGAAGTCCCATGTGCTGCGCGTCGCTCCCATGATTTCGAATTGAAATCCGCGCATCGCGTCGAACACCGCCTGCTCCTGCGGCCCATGGGTGGACTTGGTGCTCAGCGTTTCCAGGTTGTGACCGACCACGCCGAGCGCTTGAAGAGCCGCGGCGATTCGGAGCCAAATCTGTGGTTTCATCGCGTCACCATCGAGTCGCGCCAATCGGGCAGCGCCGCGACTCCCTCGTACCAGCGAACGATTTCCGGATACTTCGCAATCGGAAGCTCGAGGCGCGACGCGACCGGAATCCATGCGCCGATCGCGAATTCCGCGATCGTCGGAGTCTCGCCGACCAGCCACGTTCGCCCCTTGAGCGACGTATTCAGAACCTCGGCGAAGCGCGCGAAGTTCTCCTCGCCAC
>JASHQJ010000055.1 GCA_030037595.1 Candidatus Binataceae bacterium | reverse complement strand
GTCCGCCCGCGACAATCAGCGTGTCAATCGGCGCTGGTAGCTCGTCGAGCGTAGAGTCGGCGACGAGCCTGAGCCCCGACGACATCGTGAGCGGACCGCTCCGCTTTGCGGCAAGGACCAACTCGTAAGCGGGCTCGACCGTGAGGCCCTCGTCGATGAGCCAGCGCGAGGTGCGGGAGAAGACTTCGAGCGGGCCGGTGATATCGAGCACCTGCGCGTCGTCGAAGCCGATCATTACAATACGGCGCGGCGCCTTGCGTTTCTCCCGCGAAGACGTCGCGAACGGGACGACTTTGCGGCGGCGCGATCGAGTCTTCACGGCGAAGATGATCGCATCGGGCGGCGATGGCAGCAATAGTCAATCTGCCACGATTACTGCCATCGCTGAGGCATGATCAGCCCATCGCCGATGTATACGAACCAAACAAGAAAGTAGGCGCCTGAGGCTAGCCGAACATCTCCTTGAGCTTATCGACGAAGCCCTTGGAGAGCGGATGGTTGATCGCCTTGCCGTCGAGCTGCGCGAATTCCTCGAGCAACTCGCGCTGGCGGGCGGTGAGGCTCCGCGGCGTCTCGACGCTGACGCGCACGAGCTGGTCGCCGCGGCCGTAGCCGTGGAGGTCGATGATTCCCTTGCCCTTGAGCCTGAGCACCTTGCCCGACTGCGTGCCGGCGGGAATCTTGAGATTCACCTTGCCCTCGAGCGTCGGCACTTCGATCTCGGTGCCAAGCGCGGCCTGCGGGAAGCTGATCGGCACCTCGATAATCACGTCGTTGTCCTGGCGCACGAAGAGCGCGTGCTCTTTGACGTGGATGACGACGTAGAGGTCGCCGGACGGGCCGCCGCCGAAGCCGGCCTCGCCCTCATTGCGGAGCTTCAGGCGCGAGCCGTTGTCCACTCCCGGTGGAATCTTGACCGCGAGCGACTCGGCCTTGCGGACGCGTCCCTGACCTTGGCATTTCGGGCACGGGTCGGAGATCGTCTGACCCTCGCCGCGACACTGCGGGCACGTGGTCGAGATCGAGAAGAAGCCCTGCTGCGTGCGGACCTGGCCGGTGCCGCGGCAGTTGGGGCATTGGCGAGCGCCGGCTGAGCCGTTCTTGGCGCGAGTGCCGTTGCACGCGTCACAGGTCGTCAGGCGCTGGAACTTGATCGTCTTTTCGATTCCGCGCGCCGCTTCTTCGAACTCGACTTCGAGATCGTAACGCAGATCGTCGCCGCGCCGCGCGCGCGATCGAGTCCGCCCGCGGCCGGTGCCGAAGAAATCGCCGAAGATGTCGGAGAAGACTTCCTCGAAGCCCTGGCTGAAGTCGAAACCGCCGAAGCCGCCCGGTCCGCCGTGCGGCCCCTGGAACGCGGCATGACCGAACCGATCGTACTGCGCGCGCCGCTCGGGATCGGAGAGGACCTGGTAGGCCTCGTTGATTTCCTTGAAGCGCTCCTCGGCTTCCTTGTTGCCGGGATTGCGGTCGGGATGAAACTGAATCGCGAGGCGACGGTAGGCTTTCTTGAGGTCTTCGTCGCCCGCTCCGCGAGCTACGCCAAGGATATCGTAATAGTCACGCTTTTGAGCGGCAGGCATCGCCGATTGAGTTTATTCGATAGACAGTGAGGACGCCATGCGCTCAGCGGGCCGGGCGTGCGAAACGCCCGGCCGCTCGATTATCGTCCGTCACTTAACTTCCTTGAAGTCCGCGTCGACGACGTCGTCCTTGCCGCCGCCCTCGCCCTTCCCGCCGTCACCCGCACCCGCCGCACCCGCGCCGTCGCTTGACGGACCCGCGCCCGGAGCCGCTCCTTCCTGCTGGCCGCCGGCCGCGCGAGTCTTGCTGTACATCGCCTCCGCGAGCTTGTGCGAGGCGCTGGTGAGCTTCTCCGCCGCCGCATTCATCTGATCGGCGTCCTTCAGCTCGAGCTTCGTTTTGGCCTCGGCGAGCGCGTCTTCGACTTCCTTGCGGGAGGCATCGTCGAGCTGCGAGCCGTAGTCCTTCAGCGTCTTCTCGGTCGTATAGATCAGGTTGTCGAGCTTGTTGCGAGCCTCGGCCTCCTGGCGACGCTTGTGGTCCTCAGCCGCGTGCGATTCGGCCTCGCGCACCATCTTCTTGATCTCTTCTTCGCTGAGACCTGAGGACGCGGTGATTCGGATCGACTGCTCCTTGTTGGTGCCGAGATCCTTCGCGTGCACATTGACGATACCGTTGGCGTCGATATCGAACGTGACCTCGACCTGCGGCATCCCGCGCGGTGCCGGCGGAATTCCGATCAAGTCAAACTGGCCAAGCAGTTTGTTATCGGCCGCCATCTCGCGCTCGCCCTGGAAGACGCGCACGGTCACTGCAGTCTGATTATCCTGCGCGGTCGAGAAGACCTGGCTCTTCCGAGTCGGAATAGTAGTGTTCTTCTCGATCAGCTTGGTGAACACGCCGCCAAGCGTCTCGATACCGAGCGAGAGAGGAGTAACGTCGAGCAGCAGAACATCTTTGACTTCGCCCTTTAGCACTCCGGCTTGGATTGCTGCGCCGACCGCGACGACTTCGTCGGGATTGACGCCCTTGTGGCCTTCCTTGCCGAAGATTTTGCGGACACGCTCCTGCACTGCCGGCATCCGGGTCATACCGCCGACCAGCACCACCTCGTTGATGTCGCTCGCCTTCAGGCCGGCATCACGGAGAGCCGTGATACATGGCGCCTCGAGCCGATCGAGCAGATCGGCGCATAGCGCTTCGAGCTTCGCACGCGTCAGCTTGATGTTGAGATGCTTGGGGCCCGACTGGTCGGCCGTGATAAACGGCAGGTTGATGTCAGTCTCCATCACGGTCGAGAGTTCGGTCTTCGCCTTCTCGGCCGCTTCCTTCAGCCGCTGCAACGCCATCCGGTCATTGCGCAGATCAATTCCCTGGTCCTTCTTGAATTCGTCGGCCAGGTAGTCAATTACGCGCTGGTCGAAATCCTCGCCACCGAGGAAGGTGTCGCCGTTGGTCGCCTTGACCTCGAAGACGCCCTCGCCCAACTCGAGGATCGAGATATCGAACGTGCCGCCGCCAAGGTCGAAGACCGCGATCTTCTCGTCCTTCTTCTTGTCGAGGCCGTAGGCAAGCGAGGCTGCCGTCGGCTCGTTGATGATTCGAAGAACGTTAAGGCCCGCGATACGGCCGGCGTCCTTGGTTGCCTGGCGCTGGCCGTCGTTGAAATACGCCGGGACGGTGATAACCGCCTCGGTGACTTTCTCGCCAAGATAATCCTCGGCGGTCTGCTTCATCTTCTGGAGGATGAAGGCCGAAATCTCCGCGGGGCTGTACTTCTTGCCGCGGATTTCGACCCAGGCCGCACCGTCCTCATTCTTGATGACTTTGTAGGGCAGCACTTTGGTCGCCTTTTGGACTTCAGCATCGTCGAAGCGCCGGCCCATCAGGCGTTTGATGGCGAATACCGTGTTGTTCGGGTTGGTGATCGCTTGACGGCGGGCAATCTGCCCAACCAGCCGCTCCCCCGCTTCGGTGAAGGCAACGACGGAGGGCGTGGTACGGCTGCCTTCTGAGTTGGCAATCACGACGGGATCGCCGCCTTCCATGATGGCGACGCAGCTATTCGTCGTGCCCAAGTCGATGCCAATTACTTTTGCCATTGTTTAGAGTTCCTCTGATTAAGAAATAATCACGCTTGATGCGATTTCAATGATGCGCACCTAGTTTTGGCCGCCGTTTCGCCCCGAATCGCTGTTCGGCTCCGAGTTGCCCTCGCCGCTGCCGCCCTTTGCGACTGTGACTCGCGCCGGGCGAAGCGTTCTATCGCCCAGCTGATAACCGCGATGGAACTCCGCGATAACGGTATTGGGCGGATGGCTTTCGCTCTCGACGTGGTCGGCCGCCTCATGCTTCAGGGGATCGAACAATTGCCCAACTGCGTGAAGCGGAATCACGCCATGATTGCGGAGAAAATCGAGGAGCGTCCGGAGGACGAGTTCAACACCTTGGATGATTAATTTGGGATCCGATGAGCCGCGGGCGGCTTCAATCGCACGCTCGAGGTTATCGACGATAGGCAGCAGGTCGCGGAGCAGCGCCTCCTTCTGGAGCCGCACCGACTCCTCGCTCTGCTGGCGAATACGCTTGCGGGCGTTCTCGGAATCGGCGAGGGAACGGAGGTATTTGTCCTTTAGCTCGGCGACTTCCTTTTCCTTGTCTGCGAGCATTTGCGCGAGGACCCCCGGATCGGTGCCCGCGATCGAAGGATCTCCGCCACCTTCGGCATTACCCGTCATCCCATCGGTCTGACTATCTATATCGTGCTTAATAGCGTTCGATGGGTCGTCCGACTGATGCCCGTTTTCGTGGTCGCCGTTCTTTCTGGTCATTTTCGGATGCGCACCAACGACCAACATAAGCACGATCATGGGCCGCGCCAGCCCGAAACCAGCAAATCAATCAAATAAATTGAGGGTTAAATGAGGCCCCGAGGGAGCGATCAGGGCTCCATCAGGCGGGTCAGCGCTTTCGCGGCGTACTCGACCAAGGGGATGACGCGGTCGTAATCCATCCGCACCGGGCCGACGATTGCGAGGCTGCCGAGCGCCGTCGATCCGCTCGCGTACGACGCCGCTACCACGCTTAGCGAGGCGAGGCGCGGGTCGTAGTTCTCGGACCCAATTGAGACCATCGGACCGGCGCTCTCGAGCGTCCGTTCGAGCAGCTCGAGCAACGCAGTCTTGTCGTCGAGGGCGCGCAACAACTCGCGCATCCGCTCACGATCGGAAAATTCGGGCTGCTCAAGCGCCTGCAGGCTGCCCTCGACGTAGAGCGCAGGGCGCGGCCCGTAGTCCGCGAGCGCCTCGCCGATCACCAGCGCCTCGTGCATGAAGCGATCATAGTTGGCGCGGTCCTCTTTAAGCTGCGCTTCGATCCAGCGGCGCGCCTGCTCGAGCGTGCGTCCTTCGAGCGATTCGTTCAGGTAGGCCGCCATCCGATCGAGTTCCGCTTGTGTGTGATCGTTCGCCGTCTCGACGATCTTGCTGTGCGCGTTGCCAGCCTTCACCGCGAACACCGCGAGCACCTGCGACTCGCGGAGTCGAACAAAGCTCACGTGCTCGAGCCGGGCCGAATCGAGCCGCGGCGCCGTTGCGAGCGCGGCCTGTCCGGTCAGCAGCGAGAGCAGGCGCGGAGTGTCGCGCAGCGTCTCGACGATATCGCGCGAGGCGCTCGAATAGTGAAACTCGATCTGCGCACGGTCCTCGAACCCGATGCGCGCCGCGTGGGCAAGATGGTCAACGTAATAGCGGAATGCGCGCTCGGTCGGGACGCGGCCGGCCGAAGTGTGAGGCTGGCGGAGGTAGCCGGTTTCCTCGAGCTCCGCCATCAGATTGCGCACCATCGCGGCACGCACACCCAACTGATGATGCGCCGTCACTTGCGCGGAACCAACAGGCTCGGCACATGCGATGAATTCCTGGACCATCGCGATCAGCAGGTTGTGCCGCCTCTGTGGAAGCGTGTGAGTTCCGGAATCGGCCGTCATTAATCCGCGCGAGCGCCCTGCTTAATTCTGAGCCGCATTAATCGATACATTCAAGAGCCGAGCTATCGCAATGGCGAGGTTATCCAGCCCGCGCTAAGCTCGGATTGTTCACGATGCCGCGACGCACCAAGAAGATTAAGCTGCGCAGGCTTTACGTTCCGGTCATCCCGCCCGAGGCCGCGTGGCTTGCGAGTGATCGCTATGACCGGCGCACCTGGAGCGAGATCGTCGCCGGCGCGCCCTCAATAAAGGAACTGATCGACGCGGGCGAGGAGGCCATCCCGCACTTCGACGCGCTGATGCAGGACTTGTTCGTCGGCCTCTACAAGATGAATCTCACCTGGAACGCGCAGGGTGCCGTTCGCCGCGCCGCCGCATTCAATCGGACAGTCCTCGAGCAGATGATTCCGTCGCCGGCCTTCCAGGCGCTCCGCCAGCGCACCGCGCTCGAAGAAGACAAGGCCGCGATCGCGGCGATCGTTCTCGGGCAGCAGGCGCTCGAAGGAATCGTGAGCGGCAAACTTATCAACGAGAGCGAACGCCGCGATCTCCAGGAACTCGCGCGGCAGGAAGAAGATCTTGCGGCGCGCGCCGCGGCGGTCGAGACCGCGCAGGAAATCGTCGATCAGAAAAGCGGTGAAGAAGGCGATGACGATCCCGCCGCAAAGAAGAACGCCGCCGAGATGGCGGAAGCCGCGGAACGCGCCGCCAAAGTTTCCGAGGCACGCCTCAATCAAAAGGCGCGCTACTTCGAAAACGATCTCAAGGGCCGCGATCAGTCGGAGCTCAAGCGGATGCAACTGAAGACCGCCGAGCTCGCCTCCGAGATCGATCGCGCCGCCGAGGACAGCCATGACTTCAGCCGCGAGTTCGGTCAGGGCGGCAAGATGAACGCCGGCGCGCGGCTCGAGCTGGGCCGCCAGCTCGCGCGAAATCGCAAGTTCGGCGAGCTCGCGCGGATGGTCGGCCGTTTCAAGCAGGACGCGCGCGCGGTCAAGCGTCGCACCCTCGATCGCGGCGTCGCCGAGGCCTACGACATCGAGCTCGGTTCCGACTTCGGGCGGCTCATTCCGTCGGAGCTGCTCGCGATGCATCATCCCGCCCTGAAGCGCGACTTCTACCGCCGCATCCTCGACGGCGGCGTGCTCCAGTATCGGCTGCGCGAGGACGAGCAGAAGGGCAAGGGCCCGATGGTCGTGTGTATCGACGTGAGCTCTTCGATGGCGGGGGACAAGGAGATGTGGGCGAAAGCTGTCGGGCTCACACTGATGGATATCGCGCGGCGCGGGCGGCGGCTCTTTCGCGCGGTGCTCTTTTCTTCCGGCGACCAGAGCCTCAAGAAAATTGATCTCAATCGCGAGCGACGCTACCAGCCCGACCTCAACAAGGTGGTCGAGATGGCGGAATACTTCCCGGGCGGCGGCACCGACTTCCAGCAACCGATCGACGCCGCGGTCGACCTGCTTTCGGAGAAGAAGCTCAAGCGCGGCGATATCGTGATGATCACCGACGGCGAATGCCAGGTGAGTCCCGAATGGCTGGCGCGGCTGAAGGAACAAAAGCGCGAGCTTGATTTCAAAATCTTCGGCGTGCTGGTGGACGTTGGATCGGCGGAGACGTCGGCGCTGGCGCAGTTTGCCGACAAGATTACATCGGTCAAGAAGCTCAGCCAGGAAGGTACCCGCGAGATTTTCCTAAAGGTGCAGGCGGCGTGAAGCTCGCGTTCCGGCCGGTTGATCGCGACAACTGGCGCGCGATGCTCGCGCTCAAGGTGCGTGCGGAGCAGGCGACGTTCGTCGCGTCGCCGGCGCGGTCGCTCGCGATCTGCTATGTTGGCGCGTTCGGCCCCGAGTATGAGCATCTGCCGCACGTGATTTGCGACGGCGACGACGTGATCGGCTACGTCACGATCGCATGCGATCCGCACAGCCGCGACGAGTACTGGATCGACGACATCATGATCGACGCGTCGCAGCAGGGAAAAGGCTACGGCCGCGCGGCGATCGAGATGACAGTCCGAATGATCGTGGCGCGCTACCCGCGATGCGAGACGATCAGGCTCACCTGCTTTCGCGCGAATCACGTCGCTGCCCGCATCTACGAAAGCCTCGGATTTCGCAGGACTGGCAGGCTGACCGAGGAATTCAGCGAACCGGAATACGCGCTCGGCGGTGCGGCGCTGGCAACGTTCAAGTAGAAGTGAGCTACATCAGGCGCGCTTCTTCTGAGAAGCCTCGCCCGCGGCTGACGCCATGGGCGCAAGCCGTGGCCGGGAGAGGGTGCGATTGGCGACGCGAGCCGCATGGCTTATGAGGGCGCGCCGCAGCGGATGCAGCCAATCGCTTGGCGTTGATCCTT
>JASHQJ010000054.1 GCA_030037595.1 Candidatus Binataceae bacterium | reverse complement strand
CGGCCCGTGAGATGCCGCGAGTAATTTTCGATTCCCGGGCAGAAGCCCATCTCGGCGAGCAGCTCGAGGTCGTACATCGTGCGTTGCTCGAGCCGCTGCGCCTCGAGCAGTTTGTTCTCGGTGCGAAGAAATTCGAGCCGCTCCTTCAGTTCGACGCGGATACCGGCGACGGCAGCCTCCATGCGATCGCTGGTGGTGACGTAGTGCGATGCAGGATAGATCGCGACGCTCTGCAGCTTGCGGAGCACCTTGCCGCGCAACGAGTCGATCTCGTAGAGCGCTTCGACCGTGTCGCCGAAAAACTCGATACGCACCGCCCTGCTCTCTTCGTAGGCCGGGAAGACCTCGACGATATCGCCGCGAACGCGAAACGTGCCGCGATGAAAATCGTAATCATTGCGTTGGTACTGGATATCAACCAGCTTGCGCAGCACACGATCGCGCTCAACGGTCTGGCCCTCGTCGAGGAACACCAGCATCTCGAAATACGCCTCGGGCTCGCCGAGGCCGTAGATGCACGAGACCGACGCAACGATCAGCACGTCGTTGCGTTCGAGCAGCGCCTTGGTAGCGGAATGGCGAAGCTTGTCGATTTCATCGTTGATGCTCGCGTCTTTCTCGATATACGTGTCGGTCGAGGGGACGTAGGCCTCGGGCTGGTAATAGTCGTAATAGGAGACGAAGTAGCGGACAGCGTTCTCCGGGAAGAGGCTTTTGAATTCGTTGTATAGCTGGGCGGCGAGCGTCTTGTTCGGCGCCATCACGAGCGCCGGGCGATTCACCTGCTCGATGACGTTGGCCATCGTGAAGGTTTTGCCCGAACCGGTGACGCCAAGCAGCACCTGATGCGGCACTCCCTCACGGATGTGACGCACCATCGCCTCGATCGCCGCGGGCTGGTCGCCTTGCGGGCGATAGCTCGAGACCAGCTTGAATTTGCCTTCTTTACCGCGAGCCAGGGACAGCATGGATGGTCATAAGCTTAGCAGGGTTCGGAGACTGTTCCGAACCATATCAGGCCCCTACGTTTTGCGTCATCGGACCTGTAAAATCGATCAATCGCGGGAACGTAAGCGCCGCGAGTTCGTATTACTCTGAGTATTCGATGAGAGGCGGCATTGGGCCGATTCTCAAACGCGAAACGCCTGCTGAACAGGCATCGCACGGAGGCACCAAAGATGAAAATGAAATGGACGTCGTACCTGCTGAGCGTCGTGGCCGGCGTCACGCTGACGCTTGCGCTCGCGTCGGGCGCGCATGCGCAATGGCAGGACGCCGACTTCAACAAGTTCCTGAGCAACCACCCCGGCGTCGCATCGCAGTTGCGCGCGAATCCGAACCTTATCAACGATCCGGCCTTTCGCCAGGCGCATCCCGATTTGCAGCAATACCTGCAAAACCATCAACGCGTGTCGGAGATGGTGCGTTCGCAGGCGGCTTCGATGGGTGGACATGGATACCCGGGTCACAATTACCCCGCCTATGCCAGCAATCCCGGATACAATGCTGGAAATGGTGCGTGGGACGAGAACCATCAATGGCACAACCGCCAATGGTGGCTGAAGAATCATCCGGACTGGGTAAAATCAAATCATCCGGAGTGGTGGGCGAATCATCACTAAAATACGAACTCTCGAATGACGGCGCATCATCGACTCGATTTTGATGTGCGCCGCTCCTGCTAACTGCAAGCAGATTGTGCGTCATAGGGATATCGGGTGCGGTTGAATTGAGCAGCCGCGCCCGGTATGAACATAAGGGCGGCTAAAGGCAAGCCGTCCGGCGGGGGAGAGTTCCAGATACGGCCTGGTCATAAACGCGTAACGCAACGTTAAGGCTGGGTTGCATTTTACGTCCGAACGTAACTATATTTCCCCGTCAATTAGGCTCTTAATCGCGTGTAGCGGCGCGTGAGGGGTTTCGGGCACCGCGCAAACTCGCACTTGGGTGAGGAGGAGTTCATGAGACTGAAGTCAGGGCTGGTGAAATGTGTCGTCGCGTTGGCTGGGGGAGCCTTTCTCGCGGGCGCATTAGGGGGATGCTCGTGGATCGAGCAACCGCGCAAGTGGGGATCTTGCGCGCTGATCGGCGGCCTGATTGGCGCCGGTGCAGGTGCAGCCTCCGGTATCGTGATCTACGACAATTCCCGTCGTGGCCCGACTAACAATGACGGCCGCGCTTGGTCCGGTGTTGGTGGCGCCGCGATTGGTGCAGCGGCTGGAGCCTTGGCCGGCCATCTCCTTTGCGACGAGGTAATCCAGCCTCCTCCGCCTCCGCCGCCGCCGCCGCCTCCTCCTCCGCCCCCGCCTCCTCCACCGCCTCCGGTGAAGCAGAAGCTGGTGCTGCGCGGAGTGCACTTCGACTTCAACAAGTACAAGATCCGCCCCGGCGACGCGGCGATCCTGGATGAGGCAGCTGCGACGCTGAAGGCCAATCCGAACGTCACCGTTGACGTCAACGGCTACTGCGACGCGATCGGCGGCGTGGAGTATAACCTCAAGCTGTCTGACCGCCGCGCCAACGCCGTCGTGCAGTACCTGGTGCAGCAGGGCATTCCTGAGAGCCGCCTCGTTCCGCACGGCTATGGCAAGACGGACTTCGTCGCGCCGAACGATACGCCGGAAGGACGTGCGCAGAACCGCCGCGTCGAACTGGTGCCGGTCGAATAAGTCCGCCTAAATTGACCGCCTAACAGCGGCCGCAGCCTCTTCGCGAGGCTGCGGCCGCTGTGCTATACCAGACAGCCTAAAAACGACAATCATTGATGAAAGTCAGGATGATTCGCACCGGAATGTCCAATTCCGGCCGAAATGGGAAGGAACTGACAGCTTTCGCTTCATAGAGATTGGGGTCACGACGAAAGGCTCGCAGGCTGCTTGAAAGGCGGCGAGCCTAAATGATTTCTTCAGGGGGTATCTGCCATGAAGATCGCTCGCTCAGCCAGGATCGCTCTCTCCGTCGCCGCCGCGGGATTCCTACTGTCGGCATTTGCCGCGCCGGGCTATTGCCAGGATGGTGAATCGAACCCACCCAGCGCCCCAGCCATCCAGAAGGCTTCGCTCGGGCCTGACTCAGCATCAGAGACATCGTCGAGCGCCAAGCCAACAACGCTGAGTGAGAAAATCAAAAACATAGTTGGCAAGATTCCCGGACGACTCGAGATGGACCGTCAGTTCAAGATCGCGTCCGCGCTGTTCCCATCGTTCTGTGATCACTGGCAACAGAACCTCCGCGACCGCGAGAACAACAATCGCAATCATCTGAGCTTCGTCGAGAAGGACGGTTACGCGACCGCGACCTACACTGGCTACGGCAAGATCGAAGAATGCGAATCGCACCAGTCGAAGACCGGCTTCTCGATCGGCAGGATCACGTACGAGGAGTTTGAGTACTACATCGTCGGCAAGACCCAGGACGACGCCGAACACGCCGTGCCCAAGCCGGTCAGCGATACGCACACGACCGAGCTGTTCCGCTGGGACAATAACAAGTGGTTCTACTAGACCGCTGACCGCACCGGTCGAAATGCAAAGCGCCGTCGGCCTCGCCGCCGGCGCTTTTATTTTCAGGCGTACTACCGGCAATCGGAAATTCTGGACTGTGAAGCAACCGTCAAAGCCGAAAAAAACGGGATTGGATTCGATGCCCTCGCGCTTACGATCTGCGCAGTTTACATCTGCGGCTGCTTCCCGGTGCCATCGTTCTATCACACGCGGCCCGACATCGACGGTGTGATAATGCAGAACGGCGCACCGGTTGGGGGCGCCAAGGTCGCGTACTCGACCAGTCTCGCCGACACCCACTGCGCCTCGAATGACGCTTACCCTGAAACGTCAGTATCATCAGCCGACGGTACGTTTCACTTTCAGGGAACCAAGTCGTTCTTTCACATCGTGTACCTGATGCCTGGTCCTGCGGAATTCGGAACCGGGCGAATTTGTTTTGATACTCCCGACGGCCAGCGCTTCAGCAAGAGAGTATTTATCGACGGCGGCAAGCCCATCGGGTCGATACCAAACGCGTCTTGGGATCAGATGAGAGTAAGCTGTGAGCTCGGCAACGACATATGCAACGGCACGGCGCGGTGAACGCTCTCATTCGTCCAGCCGTGAACAAGTCGATTTCTCCAAGCTGGTCAGCGACAAGCATACGAGTGAGCCGTTCCGCTGGGACAACAACAAGTGGTTCTACTAGAAGCGCGCGCCTGATGCGCGCCATCTGCTCTGCAAATCAAAGACGCCGCCCGGAGATTCCGGCGGCGTCTTCGTTTTCCCGTGATGTGCTGGCGGCTTAGTTCAGTTCCTTGCTGCCGTAGCCGAGGATCCGCCGCGCAACGATCAGCATGTTGATCTGCTGCGTGCCCTCGAAGATGTCGTTGATCTTGGCGTCGCGCATCCACTTTTCGACCAGGTAGTTGCGCGAGTAGCTGAGCGGGCCGAGCAGCTCAACCGCTTTCTGCGTGATCAGCGTTACGACGAGCCCCGCCTTCGCCTTTGCCATCGAGGCCTCGAGATTGTTGCGCTTGCCGACGTCTAGCATCCACGCCGCGCGCCACGTGAGCAGCCGCGCGGCTTTGAGCTGCACTTCCATCTCCATGAAGTCGCGCTCGAGCGCCGTAAGGCGCCGCGGTGAGATGCCGTAGCGAATCGGCACGTTCTGCTCCTTCAGGAAATCGCGAACGAAATCGAGCGCCGCGCGCCCCACTCCGATCGCCATCGCGGCGACGATCGGCCGCGTCGCATCGAAGGTCGCCATTACGTCCTTGAATCCGCCCTCGCGCTTCACTTCGGCGCTGCCGAGTATATGGTCCAGCGGGATACGGCAGTTGTCGAAGTTGATGGCGGCGGTGTCGGAAGCGCGGATGCCGAGCTTGTTCTCGACGCGAATCACGGTCATGCCCGGAGTGTTGTGCTCGACGACGAACGGCTTGATTCCGGCGCGGCCCGCGCTCGGATCGACGGTCGCCCACACGACGACGAAGCCCTCGGATTTTTCGGCCGCCATTTCGCCGGCCGTGCAGAAAATCTTGTTGCCGTTGAGGACCCAGTTGTCGCCGTCGCGCACCGCCGTGGTTTTGACCGCGGCCGAATCGGAGCCAAAGTGTGGCTCGGTGATCGCCATCGCACCCCACTTCGGTTTGCCCTCCGAGAATCGTTTCAGGAAGCGCGCCTTCTGCTCGGGCGTGCCCGCTGCCATAACAGCCGCGCCGCCGAGGCCCGAGTTGGGCGTTGAGAGGAACAGCCCAGCGTCGCCCCAGCACAGCTCCTCGGTACTTAGCACGGTGTAGAAGTTCCGAAGACGAGGGCCGGCATCAGCCCTGGTCTCGGCGTCCGGCTTGCTCGGCGCGGGGCCGGCGTCCGCGAGCGCCTGCGCCTGCCACATCGTCTCGTAGAACTGCCACGGCTTCTCGTGCTCTTTTTCGTCGTACTCGCGCGAGATCGGCCGCATCATATTCTCGGCCACCATGTGATACATGCCGATGCGCTTCAGGATCTGAGGTTCGAGTTCGAAGTCGATCATCGTCGTGATTCTCCGTCGTGATTTGAGCCGCCTACACCGTGGCGATTCCCTCGATCGCCGCGAGTCCGCGCGCGTTGCGCAGCCACATCTCCACCGGATGGTCGCGCACGTAGCCGTGACCGCCGAGCACCTGCACGGCGTTGTCCGCGACCTTGAGCGCACTCGCCGCGACGTAATTTTTAGCCAGATAGCTTTCCCTGAGCGCGTCCTCACCTTTATCGAGGCGCGAGGCCGCTTCCCATACGAGAAGGCGCGCTGCGTCGATCTCGATCGCCATGTCGCCGAGGATAAACGCGATCGCCTGCTTCTGTGCGATAAACACGCCGAACGCCTTGCGCTCTTTGGCGTAGTCGCGTGCATAGTCGAACGCCGAGCGCATCAGGCCGACGCCGAACGCCGCGATTGCGATGCGCGCCTCGGACATCAGGCGTGAAAAATTGATTCCCTTGTCGCCGCCAAGCCGTGCGTCAGAACCGACGCGGCAATTCTCCAGCGTGAGACCGTAGGTCGCGAGAGCCCTGAGCCCCATGTTCTTCTCGCGCTCGGAAATCTTGAGCCCCGGCGCGTGGCGCACGACGAGGAATCCATCAACGCCGGCGAGTCCCTTGGCGGCGTCAGTCGCGGCGTAGGCGAGAATCGTCTCGGAGTCGGCGGCGAGCGGAACGCAGCCCTTCGATCCGTTCAAGATCCATCCGGCGCCGTCGCGTTTCGCCGTGGTTTGCATTGCGGTGAGATCGAAATCGAAGGCCGGCTCGAGAACGGCGGCTGATGCGGCGGCGAAGTTCGCGCCGGTGAATTGCTTGAGCAGCCGCTCTTTCTGCTCGTCGGTTCCCATCTCGGCGATCGGAAACGCGACCAGGCGGGGCGCTAACACATGCAAGCCGATCCCGATATCACCATAGCCGAGCTCCTCGGCGATGATTGCGCCGGTGATTGCGGACCGAGAGTCGCCGCCCCCGCCGAATTTCTCGGGAATCGGGCCGCTCACGAGCCCGAGTTGCCAGGCCTGAGTGACGAGGTCGGATGCGATCGCACCGGTCTCATCGGCGGCCCGCGCGGCCGGGCGAATCTGCTCGGTCGCGAACGCGCCGACACTGTCGCGGATCATCTGCTGTTCTTCGCTGAGTTCGAAATCGATCATTCGGTCACTATCCCTGGAATCAAATTGAAAGTATCACTTTAGTTATTGATATCGAGCGGCGTGCCGGCGCGAGCCGACGTGTATGCCGCTTCAACGAGGCGTTGCACGCCTAGACCCGCGTCGAATTCCGGGTAGGCCCGGGCTTCGCCTCGCAGCGCCGCCAGAAAATTGGCGTCCTCGAGCGCATACGCCACGCCGAGCGTATCGAGAAACGGCGCGAGGTGGGGCCGTTCCGTCTTCACAATCTCGGCGAAGCGGCCGGTCACCTCTGCGGTCGAGATTGTCTCCTGGGACGCACTCGCGCCGTGTTGCAGGATAATCGTGCCATCCATGTCAAAGTCCGACGCGACGAAAAGATTTTCCGCGAAGATCTCGAAACGGCGATTGCTCGGCCGCCCGCTCATCTTGTGCCAGATCGAAACGAGGTGCGCGCGCATGCCATTTTCGAACTCGAACTCTGCCGTAGCGAAATCTTCGACGCCCGCCGCGCCGCTCAGATTTCGTGTTTGACAGTAGAGACGCCTGACCGAACCGAACATCCAGGTGAATAAATCGATGTCGTGGACACTGTGCTCGACGAGCGTGCCACCAGCCGTGAGTTTCGGATCGTTGCGCCATCCGCTCGCATGCACACCGCGAATCGGAAAGTCCTGGTCATCGCGCATGGTCGCGGCAAGTACCCTGCCCGCCTCGGGCTCGGCAATCAGCGCCTTCATCACCGTGTAAACGGGGGAGAATCTGAGCACGAGGCCAACCTGGCTGATGACGCAGGCGGTCCTGATCGTCTCGCTCATCTCGGCCGCTTCGGCAGCCGACATCGCGAGCGGCTTCTCACAGAAGATATGCTTGCCGGCACGCGCCGCGGCGATACAGGTCTCGCGATGCATCGCGGTCGGAGTGCAGATCCACACGGCGTCAAGCGCGACATCGTCGAGGATTTCGTGCGCCGATGTAAGCGCTTTCGCGCCGGGCCATCGTGCCGCGAGCTTGGCGGCCGCGGCGCTGGCAACATCCGCGATCGCGACCACGCGCACGCTCTGCTCGGTGCGATCTGCGATCTGCTTCAGCATCAAGGAATGCGTCTGCCCGATAAGACCGGCGCCGATGATGCCAACGCGAATCTGTCCGCTCATCGCCATCAGGATCTACTATTGTTGTCCTGCATGCGGCGGAGCCGTTCCGCTTCACGTTTGCGATTGTACGTGCGCTCGTCCTTTTCGACACGCGTCGGCGGTGCGACAGGCTTTCGAATCTTGCCGATCAGTTCGCCCTTACTAGTCTTCGTTTTCGCGGCCATCTGATTCAGGTCAAGCCGATGAAGCTGAGCTGTACCCCGGTCACTTTGCCGCCCGCCGCTCGGCGTGAGAAAAAGCGGGACGATTCGCACTTGCTGCACGGTCCAACGCTGAGGATGTTTTCCGCGTCGACGCCGGTCGCCTCGAATTGATCGTTGATGATACCGCGGAGATCGATGTAGGCCTTACCCGGCAGGCCGGCGCGTCGATGGCGTACGGCGCCCGGAATTTCCCGCGCGAAGCGATCCGCGAGCGGAGAATCAACTTCGAAGCAACAAAGCCCAATCGACGGGCCCATCGCGACTTGCAGATCGACAAGCCTGGCGCCCGCCTCGGTCATCGCGCGAATTCCTGCTCCGACGATTCCGCCGATAAGCCCGCGCCATCCGGCGTGCAACCCACCCACTACGCGGTGCGCTTTATCCACCATCAGGATTGGAACGCAATCAGCAGTGAAGAGGCCAAGGAAGACGCGCTCGCCGCTCGCCACCATGCCGTCGCCGTCGGGCCGCTCGCCGCGCGCATTGGCATCAACACGTCGCACCTCGATGCCATGGACCTGATTGACGAAAGCTACATCGCCAATTGTGGGCACTTGCACTCGGAGCAGCTGCCAATTGCGATCGACCGCGTCCTTTTGATCACCCACAAAATACGAGAGATTCAACGACGCATATCGTCCGACGCCGGCACCGCCGATTCGTCCGACAAAGCCGTGACAAATCGAAGGATCGTCCCACGCGCGCAGGATCGGGATCGCGCTGCTGCCTGTTGATGGATCTGTGGAGATGGTCACTGCGGGTTGTTCGCTCTCCAAAGGATAACCTATAATTTTGATCTTTGGAATTTGGGCTTTGGAACTCCTATGAATGGCTATCAGTATCTCGTCAAGAGAAATCGCCTGATGCAGGAACTCGAGCACGATCTGGCCGCGATAGCGGACCTTCCCCCAACTGAGCGCGACAAGGAGCGGCGCCGGCTCGAAGGCAGCTTCGACATCCGGCTGCGTGAGCTCTACGCCCAGGTCGCCGACGAGTATCCGGGCGAGCGCAAGAAATCCTCGGAAGAGCCGCACTAACGGTTCGGCGCTTGGACCGCTCGATCAGCATCCGCGGAGCGCGCACCCACAACCTCGCCGATATTTCACTCGAGATTCCGCGCGGCGAGCTCACCGTTGTCACCGGAGTCTCGGGCTCCGGCAAATCGAGTCTTGTTTTCGACACGCTCTACGCCGAGGGGCAGCGACGTTACGTGCAGAGCCTTTCGACTTACGCGCGTCTTTTCCTCGAGCGAATGGATCGGCCCGACGTCGATTCCATTTCGCAGATTCCGCCGGCGCTCGCGCTGCGCCAGAAGAACACGATCAAGAACGCGCGCTCGACGGTTGGCACCGTCACCGAGATCAGCGACTACTTGCGGCTTTTGTACGCGACGATCGGGCGTACGATCTGCCCACGATGCAAAATCGAAGTGCGGCGCGACACTGTTGATGGCGCAGCTGCACAGATTCTCGCCGCACCAGGGCTCTACGTTGTGCTTGCACCATTCGCGATCGGCTCGCGCACGATGGCCGACGCGGCGAATTATCTGATCGAGAACGGCTACCATCGGCTCTGGAACGACGGTGTTATTACCGAGACCACCGCGATCGCCGATGCCGCCGCGGCTCCTGCGACTGCCGACTCTTTGACCGTGGTGATCGACCGCGTCGCAGTGAATGGTCCCGATGACCACGAGCGTGTCCGCGAGGCGCTCGAGAAGGCTTTCTACCTAAGCGGTGGCCGTGCGCGCACCGTCCGCGTCGAGCGCGAGAACGGCAGCATGCACGCGATCGCGACGCTGGAATTCGACCGGCGCTTCAACTGCTCCGGATGCGGCACGGCGTTCCCGGAACCGACGAGCGCGCTGTTTTCATCGAATAGTCCAATTGGCGCGTGCCCCGAGTGCGAGGGCTTTGGTCGCACCGTCGAGCTCGATCTCGACAAGGTCATACCGAAGCCTAATCTCTCGCTGCGTCAGGGACTGATCGCGCCGTGGCAGACGCCGGCCTATCGAGAGATGAACGAGTGGATGCTGAAGCTCGCACGCCGCCGCCGGATTCGCACCAGCGCTCCCTATCGCGAGATGACGGATGAAGAGCGCACCTGGCTGCTCGACGGCGACGAAGGCCCGCGCGACGCATGGGATCCCGACCGATGGCCGGGAGTGCGCGGCTTCTTCAAATGGCTCGAGGGCCGCCGCTACAAGACGCACGTCCGAATCCTGCTCGCCAAGTATCGGCGCTTCGTCACTTGCCCCGTATGCGCGGGCACCAAGCTCAAGCCCGAGGCGCTCTGCGTTGTGATCGGTTCCAAGTCTATCGCGGACGTTGGAGCGCTCGCGGTCCGCGATCTGGCGTCGTGGCTCGATGCAATCGCCGAGTTGCCTGAAGCGCGAGTCCGCGCCGCGACGATTCTGCGTGAACTCAGGAGCCGCGTAAGTTATCTGAGCGAAGTTGGCCTCGCCTATCTCGCACTCGAGCGGCAGGCGCGCACGCTCTCGGGCGGCGAAGCGCAGCGAATTCATCTCGCGAGCGCCCTCGGCAGCCTGCTGGTCGGTACTCTGTATGCGCTCGACGAGCCTACCGTCGGACTGCACGCTTCGGATTCGCGCCGGCTGCTCGCGGTGCTGCGTCATCTCCGCGACTTCGGCAACACTGTGGTTGTGGTCGAGCACGATCCGGCGATGATCGACGGTGCCGACCACGTGGTCGAGCTCGGGCCAGGCGGCGGCAGCCAGGGCGGACGTCTCGTCTACAGCGGCGAGCCGGGCCGAGGCAGAATCGAGAGCATGGGCGCCGCGTCGGGTCGTGTGCTGCTGTTGCGCGCGCTATCGCGTGAACGGCGCTTCACCCGCCGCGACCCCGCGATTCGCGTCTTCGGCGCGACCGAGCACAACCTGAAGAAAGTTGATGCCGCGTTTCCTCTCGGCCGTATGACCTGCGTCACCGGAGTTTCCGGCTCAGGTAAATCGACCTTGGTCGAGGACGTCCTCTACAACACTTTCAGCCGCCGCCAAGGGAATACCTATGTCGATGCGGGTGCGTGCAATCGAATCGAGGGCTTCGAGCAGATCGGCGAGATGGTGCACATGGGCCAGGAATTGCCGGCGCGATCGATGCGCTCGAATCCCGCTACTTACCTCAAGATCTACGACGACATCCGCAAACTCTTCGCAGCCACCTCAGAAGCCAAGCGCCTAGGCGTGCAAGCGCGTCACTTCTCGTTCAACGTTACGGGTGGGCGATGCGAGCGATGCAGCGGAACGGGCACGGTCACAATCGAGATGCACTTCATGGCGGACCTCGAGGTGAAGTGCGACGCATGCGACGGCCGCCGCTTCCAGAGCCATATTCTCGCGATCCGCTACCACGGCAAGAATGTCGACGAGGTCCTCGACCTCACGATCGATGAAGCGCGCGTGTTCTTCGCGCCGTCGCGCCCGATTCTCGCGCGCCTCGACGCGTTAATCGCGGTCGGCCTCGGCTACCTTCGCCTCGGTCAGACAACTTCGACGCTCTCGGGCGGCGAGGCACAGCGGCTCAAGCTCGCCCGCTTCCTGCTCGCCGATCTCGAACCGACGCCGCTCAACGAAAAGGGCGCGCGCCTGCCTCGGATGTTCCTGCTGGACGAGCCGACGACGGGTCTCAGCTCCTCCGATGTTCGCCGCCTGCTCAGGGTGCTTTCGAAACTGGTCGCCGAGGGCAACTCGCTCGTGGTGATCGAGCACAACCTCGAATTCATCGCGCATGCCGACTACGTGATCGATCTCGGACCCGGCGGTGGCGACCAGGGTGGCAGGATTGTCGCAGCCGGAAGTCCGGTGCAGGTCGCCGCGAACGAAAAGTCCATCACCGGTATCGAGCTGCGCAGGATGTTCGGGCTGCCGCGGCATGGCCGCGCCATGCGTTCGGCTCTGAGAGCGGCCACGAGCGCATAACACCATGCGGAAAGATCGTGTGCGTGAGCGCGGCGCCACCTACCCCGGATTCCTCGACGTTGTGATCGTCGCGCTCTTGATGGCGGTACTGCTCTACGCGGCGTGGCGCCAGTTCCCGGCATACCAGCCACCCGTTCCTCCAACGCCGGCGAGCCATAAGTCCTCGTGAAGTGACGCGCGAGCATCGAGAGCGCCTCGATCGTTACCTCGTAATCAGCGGGTTGGCAGGCTCGCGCCGCGAGGCCGACGAGTTGATCGCGCGCGGCCTGGTCCGGATCAATGGCCGCCGCCCGCGCAAATCAGACCAGGTTGCGCTGACCGATGAAGTCCGGGTGGACACCCCGAGCGTTGAGGCTCCGGCTATCGTTCCCGAAGAAAATCCCGCCGTCGCCATTCTCTACGAAGACCCAGCTGTCATCATCGTCAACAAGCCCGGCGCGATGCCGTGTCATCCGCTGAGGTCCGGCGAGACGGGGACCGTGATGAACGCAATCGTCGCGCGTTATCCGGAGGTCGCCTCGGCCGGTGCGAAGCCGCTGGAAGGCGGACTGGTGCATCGTCTCGACAATGGAACCTCAGGAGCGTTGATCATCGCGCGGACACCGGAGGCATATCGCACGATGCGGGCGGCGGTCACTGGCGGGAAGGTCTCACGCACCTACCAGGCGCTCGTCGCCCGGGACCTGAAACACAACCTCACGCTCGACGCACCGATTGCCCATCATGAAAGAAATCCGCGCAAGATGAAGCTCGGCACGCCGGGAAGCGCGATTTCAAAGCGCGCGGGTCGCGCCGCGATATCGCTCGTCGCACCGATTCGACGAGGCGGCAACTTGACGCTCGTGGCGATCAAGTCACGCACCGGCAGCCGTCATCAGATTCGGGTGCATCTAGCTAGTGCGGGTCATCCGATCGTCGGCGATAGGCTGTACGGGGGCCCGCCGGCCGCAGCGCTCGCCGCGGGGCGCTTCTGGCTGCATCTGACCGAATTGTCGTTTGAGTCACCGACTGGAGCGCGCGTCGCAGTCAGCGCACCGCTGCCAACCGACCTCAAGTCGATGCTTCGCTAGCGAATAGTCAATTGCAGGCACATCGCGAGCACTCGATCGAGATCTGGTAATGCGTAAAGCCGATCGGATTGGTCGTGATCGCGGAGTTGAGCGTCGCGTTACCGATAAGAGCGCTCGAGTTGAGTGCGCTACCGGTGGAGAGTGAAGGCTCGGCCGGCACAAATGGGTTCGCATGCTGCGCGATATACGGCGAAGGCGCATTGGCGTTGAACTTGTAATTCGTGCATGAGACCGACGCGCTCTGATCGGCGAGCAGGTAATTAGCTGCAGTCACTGGGCCCGCCCATTCAGTCGGAAATCCCGGGCCGTTGCAGGTACATCGAAATACACGCGGCGTGGGTAATGGCGTAGCCGCGACACTGCTAAGCGTACCTGGCCCGGGCAGCAATGATGGCAATGCACCGATCGTCGGGAATGCGGCCGGCTGACCAGGAGCGGCCGGCGGGACTATTGTGACCGGACTAACCGCGACTTGCGCGAGTGCGCGCTCGGAATCTCTTGACTCCCCAATCACGAGGAGAAAGAACGAAACGGAGATGAGCAGCAACCCAGCGAGGCGCAACGCGCGCATATTTCACTCGTCTACCTTTGATGGTCCGCGAACGCCGCCGTCGCTATCGGCAAGACTTCGTACACGGCCTTGGCTATAATCGCGGCCCGTCGGGCGCGGTGCAAGCGTCCGAGCCGCGTTCAGTATCTTGCGTGAGTCATGCGACATCAGATCGCGGAGCGATTTCGGTCGCACGCGTAGTATAAATTCCCGCCTCGCAGACGAAGAAGGAGGAACCCTAGTGAATTCCTGGAGGAAAACTCTGGCCGCAATGCTCGCGATCGCGATCAGCGTTATGTTCGCGGCGCGCGCGCTGGCGCAGGACACCAATTTGAAGGTGACCGGCTCGCTGCCCGCCAATCCGTTGCCGCCCCCCGCCACCAGCGGTCCGATCCAGTTGCAGCACACGCTGCCCATCTCGCCGCAGGAGGCGCCCGACGTATCGGTGCCGAACAGCGACGCCAACCAGTTCGAGCATGGCGACGCACCAGTAATCAGCATCCCCCAGATCGTTGGCAATCAATGGAATCTGAGCAAGCAGGTGCCGCCCGAGAACCTGATCAGCGAGCGCTACATCCGCTCGCTCGATACCGAGGCACGCGGGCTAACGCTAAAAGAGGCGATCTACATCGCGCTCAAGAACAATCCCGCTCTGCAATCGGCGCAGCTTGATCCGGTCGCCTCTCTCGAAACGGTGCGGCAGGCCAATGGCACCTTCGATCCCAACCTGACCGCGCAAGGCGATATCATCAAGAGCACAACGCCGACGACGTCGATTCTCAGCAGCAAGGGCGATAGCTTCACCCAGAAGTTCTACGACTGGAACTTCGGCATCAACAAGGTTTCGGCCATCACCAACGGCACCTGGGGCCTGACCTTCGACAACGATCGCAGCTTGAGCAACAACGCCTTCGCCTCGGTCAATCCCTCCTACACGCCGAGCCTCACGATGTCGCTCTCGCAACCGTTGCTGCAGAACTTCGGGTGGCAGTTCGCCACGATCAACGTGCGTATCGCGGAATCCGGCCAGAAAGTCGCGCAGTGGAATTACGGTCAGACGCTGCAGGACTTCGTCGAGAAGATCGGCGCCGAGTACTGGCAGGTGGTGCTGTCGGAGGAGAACCTCGAGGTGGCGCGCGCGGCGCTCCGCTTCAACGAGGACCTGGTGCGGCAGAATGCGATCTCGGTGAAGGTCGGAACTCTCGCACCGATCGACTTGCAGGAAGCTCAATCGGCCGCGGCTACCGCCGAAGCCAACGTTTACACGGCTGAGGCGAATCTTCGTAACGCGCGCATCCAGCTGCGCGAAGACGTGATGCTGAATCCCTACGGCACGTTCATCCCCGAGGACCTCGAGCCGATTACGCGGCCGAATCCGCAGGAACAGATGGCGGCCGACGAGGAACAATCGCTCGAGCTCGCGGTAGAGTACCGCCCCTCACTCGGCTCGCTGCGCGAATCGATTCGCAACGCGCTGCTGCAGGTCAAGTACTCAGAGAACCAGGTACTGCCGCAGCTCAACCTGGGCACCCAGTTTGGCATCAATGCGACTGCCG
>JASHQJ010000563.1 GCA_030037595.1 Candidatus Binataceae bacterium | reverse complement strand
ACCTTGCGCACCTGCGCCGATCGCACCACCATCCCGCCGACGCGCTCCGATCCATGCGCGAGCTGCTCGAGCGTGATCGATCTCTCCGGCGCCGCCAGACTCTCGTCGACATGCGCCTCAACTGATTTTTCATCCAGTGCTAGCTGATTCGGTTCCACGATGTTGCCCACCTTGGCATCGGGAGTGTTCCACTCATTTCCCGAAGTCATACAGATGATGAGCAAGCGCGGGGCCATCGCCTCGATAGAGGACAGTCGCCGACACTGCGCTACTCTTCGCTATGACTGGCGTGATGCCGAGTTTTTCGGTCTCGGGACACCCCGGAGATTCCGGGTGTCTCAGGTCAGCGACAACGAGCGTTCGCTTTCGACGCTAACCGCCGAGTGCGTCCACGAGCACCTGGCCCGCGTGATCGCGAGGATTCACGCGGTCATAGGCGTGCAAGATCACTCCATTCTCGCCGATAAGGAAGCTCACGCGTGCGGGCGCGCGCGCCTTCAGATCGGACGCGGCGCCGAATGCGAGGCCAACTTTCCGATCGACGTCGCAGAGCAGCGGAAACTTGAAGCTGTTTCTCTCGGCGAACGCCGCGTTGTCCTCAACTGAATCGAAGCTGATACCGAGCACCTGGATATTGTATTCGTCGAAGTAGTTCTGCTGGTCGCGGAACCCGCGGCCCTCGGCCGTACAGCCAGGTGTGCTGGCCATCGGGTAGAACCAGAGGAGAACCTTGCGGCCGCGAAGCGACGAGAGCGTGAGCGGCTTGCCCTCGTGAGTGGTGAGAGTGAAATCGGGCGCGGTATCTCCGGCCTTCAGCATCATGGACTCCTCCGGTCCATCGGAATCAGTTGAGCACCGCGCGAAGCTGCGCGAGCATCGACTTGCAGTTAGGTTCGTCGGGTTCGATTTCCAGCGCGCCTTCGAATTCCTCGATCGCGCGCATCACCATCCCCTTTGCGGCATAAACGCGGCCCAAGTTCATGAAGGGAAAATGGCGCGGCTCGTAGCGGGGCGCGAGCTTGGCCTTCTCCAGCCATTCGATCGCGTCGTCGAAGTCCTGCTTCTCGATTAGGTACGCACCGATATCGTTGTAAGGATTGCCAAAGGTCGGATCGACTTCGATCGCGCGGAGACACTCGGCGATCGCGTCCTCGATGCGGCCCATCCCGTGATAAGCCCATCCACGATACGTGTAGGCTTCCGCAGTCGGACACAACTCGATGCTCTTGGTGTAGAGCTCGACCGCAAGATCGAGCGCGCCGCGCTGCTGATGAAGCAGACCCTCGTTCCACAGCTCCATCGCGCGCTCGCGGCGGAACTCGTCGCTCATGATTCAACGTTACGTCGGAACTGCTTCGCGTCAAGGGCCCAACGAGCCTACTGGTTCAACGTGCGCATCACCTGGATCATCGCTGGGCCGACGATCACGTTCATCATCGCGGACAGAACGAAGAAGACCAGCGAAATAGAACCTTGACGATCGTTTTCTGCGAAATGGACGATGAGTGCAGGCGGATTGGTCAGCACGTGGGTCGCGGGGACCACCTCCGGCTCGAGCCCCTCGATCACGTAACGTCGCCGGCGGTCAGATTGACTGGCCGAGGCGCGACATCACCCGCGTCGGCGCGCCGGATCGAGGCCGCGATAATCACGGCAAGCGCCGCGACCAGCAGCACCCAGCTCACGTTTCCAACCCACTTTGTCTTCATCGCTCTTTCCCCCGCCAGGCTCATGAGCAATCTCGTGCAGCGACCATAATCACTGCCGCGAGAGTTAGAACCATCGACGAACCTCACGCGACCCTCGCTCATGGCCGTGTCGAACCCGGCGATTGATGACGCGCTCATGGGTTGCTGTCCTCCTCCGTGTCGTAGTTCGTGTCGAGTCAGTCGAGAGCCTTTCACAGGTATGACCACGATCCAGAAGCGAGGTACTCGTTGCCCGGAACGAGCCTCGCGCGAGTTCGGAAGACACCTGCCGCGTTTCGCCTGGCTGGAGAGTGTATGTCGGCGAGTAGTAAGGTGCGTCACCGGCGACGCGACCTATGTAGCCATGATACTGAAGTCGACCGGCGACGCGTTCGGGTTGTGGAGATCGAGATATCCGCCGACGAGGTAGTTCCACGGCAGCGGAGAATATCCGCCCGCGTTGTCCGATGAGACCTGATTCTCGAACCCAAGTTACAGCGTAGCTTAACCGCCGGTCAGGCGGCTCCAGCCTTGAAGTTTGCAGAGGTCATGCTATTCGCTCCGCGACCATCGTTCTCTGATCGAGGCGGCAAACTTCTGGCGACTGTCGCAATGCGGTTCCGATTTGACACGCGCGGTTGTCCGAAGGTGACGCAACGTTTGACACGATGCGTCACGCTCGATGCATCGAATCGGCGTCAATTGCGTGCAGCGCTATGGACGTCGCGACGCATCCGTGCGAGGGTGGCGCTCACGATCGTTCCCACCGCATAATCTGAAAGAATGAATAAGGCGGCGAGGCTCGATGGTATCGCGCAGCTTCATGGCAAACTTAGATCGGAAGTGCATCGTCGCACTGGCGATGCTCTGCGCATCCGCGCTGGCGGCCTCCGGATGTGCGCCGATGGCTCTGTCTTCGGTACGCCAGAAGATGGCGGCCGGCCAGTACGCGGCAGCGCATCGCGAACTGGAGACGCTCGCGGCGCGCACCGATTTGAGTCCGTCCACGCGGCGCGAGGTATTCGATGATCTTTGCACTTCAGAATTCATGATCGGAGCGCCATCCTATTCCCTGACGCATCAGCGCCGGACGTGTGCCGTCGCGGCAACGGAGCCGGACAGTTCGAGCGGCCAAATCGTCGCGCAGATCGATGACAAGCTGCGCGCCGCCACGGCCGCGCAAGTCGAAACGGCGCTCAAGGTGGAGGACCTGTCGAACGCAGAGATTGCGGCCGAGCACTATGGCGACACGCCCGGCGCCGACCAGCGCGTGCTCGCAAAGTGGTCGGCCGAAATGTGGATCCTTGCAGATCGCCAGATCTCAGAACGCGTTTCGGGCAACAAGCAGCACGTTTCGACTGCGGTGAAGAACTTGCGCGGCCAGTATGCCGAAGTGATCGCGATGTCGCCGGCGAAGTTCGAAGCCTGGGCGCGCAAATCGTCAACGGCGACCGCAGGCGCGTCACCGCTGGTGGAGCGAAACAGCCTGATTGGCTCGACGCTGGATCTCTGGATCGCCGAGAATGATCTGCCGACTGCGGCGCTCCATCTCGATGAGTTCGCCACGATCAACAGCGCCCTGGCGGCGCGCTGCCGGTGCTCGGCGCGCACGCATATAAGTGATGCGCGCACTGGCCTGCCGGCATACCTCGTCTATCTTGATGCGGATGTCGGCCAGTCGGATGTCTTCATACTGCCCGGTGCCGATGGCGTTCAGCCTATCGCGGACGCGGAGTAGCGCCCGCGCGTCATCAGTAAATCAGGAAGTTCGCGATCATCGCCGTGTCCTCGTGAGGAAGGATGTGGCAATGGTACACCGACTTTCCCTTCCATTCCTTGTAACGCACACGCATCTTCGTTTCTGAGAATGGCGGCAGCCAGATCGTATCGTGGAAGCCGTGATACTGCGGATCCCACGGCGTACCAATCACCTCGAATGAATTGACGTGCATGTGAAATGGATGGATTCCGTCCGACGCATTCTTAAGCGTCCATTCCTCGGCGGTTCCCACCTTGACGCGCTGATCGACGCGCGTCTCCTCATAGAGCTGTCCGTCCAGCAGAAATTCGAAGCCAGTCAGAATCGATTTGCTGCCGGTGCGCATCGTGAAAGTGATGGTGCGACGCCTCACGATATCGTCGTTGGTAATAAGGGGATACTCGCGCGATGGCAGCGGCAGATCCTCGGGGATCTGCATGTCCTGCGGCGCGCCGTCAACGATAAAGTTCGCGAGCTGGATTTGCGGCATCGCCATCATCTCGCCCATACTCTCGCTGAGCACGTTCGGCGCCGAGGCCGTCCGCGCCATCGCCTGTAGCGTTCCCGAAGCAGGCTGCGAGGGTGCGCGAATCAAGAGTTCCGCGCGGTTGCCGGGCGCCATCCAGATTGCGCTGCTCATGTCCGCGGCGGCGCGCTCGGGCTTGGCAAAGTTCACGCCATCCATGCCGATTAGGTAGACCTCGAAACCCGGTAGGACGAGCTGCATCGGGATGCCGTCGGTGCCGTTCAGAATTCTAAGCCGCATCACCTCGCCCGGGTTCATCCGATAACTGGCCAGCGAGTTTGGCGTTGCGACCGGAGTTTTTCCGCGCCGATCGATCGTCAACACGGGCTGACCATTGACGGTAAGGAATTCGAGGGCGCTGGTGAATGAGTAGCCGCCTTCCGATGGCGGCCGATACGCAATCGGCTCCCATTCCCAGACGCCGCTTTTACTGGGATTCACCTTGATGTTTTCGATCGCCATTAACTCGTCGCGCGCGGCTTTGATCTCGAGCACTTCGTCGATCGGTCCCTTGACCAGGATCAGACCGGCCATCCCGCCACCGACCTGCACCGTCGCGGAGCCATGGTAGTGCGGATGGTACCAATAAAGTCCCGACGGATGATCCGGCGGTAACTGGAAGTCATAACTGAATGACTGGCCGGGCTCGATCGCGATCAGCAGCGCCTTCGGATCGCTAGTGCCGAGCGGCGAGAACAGATGCGGCATCACCTGCAGGCCGTGGACATGAAGATTGGTCGTGTTGAAGCTGTTCGGATTGTTCTGCGGATCAACACCAGACGGCGGTGTCGCGAAGGTATTCGGCGGGAGCTGATTGTTGACCGTCACATGTAGATGATGCCCCGGGCGCGTGACCATCAGTGGTCCAGGCAAGCTACCGTTATAAGTGCGGGTGCGGATTTTCACTCCGTGGAGAGTGCGCTCGGAATAGGCGACGGTCAGATTGTAGGAATCCGTCGCCGCGCTCGAATCGCTCGCAGCCGCCGCAAGACCGCGCCGCCCAAACAGGATCGCGCCGCCCCCGGCTGCGCTCGATACGATGAATTCTCTCCGCGTGAATCCGCGCCCTCTTCGCATCTCCGGCTCCCTTCCTCCAGTCGCGATGTCCTGTCGGCGCTCCGACCGACCAAGTGTCAGAGAAACGACCGGCAGCTTACGCAACATTTGCGTGAGTGCCGAGCCGCTGGAACGGCGTCAGCATATCGCCACAAAACCTAAAGTAAAAGTTGAAGCTCGATGAACCGATCCCGGCCGACTTGGTGAGGCCGGAGTCGACCAACCGAAGCCCTTGTCGCTATTGATTAATCTTCAATTCTACGCACTACGGCATGCCGCTCGGTTAGGACTTTTGTTCGCCGCCGTGGCATGCTACACGCCTCGCTAGATTCGCTTTTGCGCAAGGAGATTCACCGTGGATTTCTCAATTCCCCCGGAGATCGAGTCATACCTGAAAGAGCTCGACGCCTTCATCGAACGTGAGATTAAGCCGCTCGAGCAGCAGGACGACAATATCCGCTTCTTTGATCATCGCCGCGAATGGGCGCGCACCGATTTCGAGCATGGTGGCCTGCCGCGCAAGGAATGGGAAGAGTTGCTCGGCGAGATGCGCCGGCGGGCAGACAAGGCCGGACACTATCGCTACGGCCTGCCCAAAGAATACGGCGGCAAAGACGGCAGCAACCTCGGCATGGCGATTATCCGCGAATACTTGGCAGCAAAGGGCCTCGGGCTTCACTGTGACCTGCAGAACGAGAGTTCGGTCGTGGGCAACCTGCCGACCGTGCTGATGTTCCGCGACTTCGGTACCGCCGAACAAAAGAAGAAGTGGATTCCGGGCATCCTCGACGGATCGCTCCGCGTTGCGTTCGGGCTCACCGAACCCGGTCACGGCTCCGACGCCACCTGGATGGACACGCACGCCGAGCGCGACGGCGACGGATGGCGCATCAACGGCGCCAAGATGTGGAACACGGGCCTTCACGTCGCGACTCACGACTTTGTGTTCGCGCGCACCTCGGGCAAGGACGGCAGTCCGCGCGGCATCACCTGCTTCATCGTGCCGGTGAAGAGCGACGGCATCAAAATTGAGGAGTACCTCTGGACCTTCAACATGCCGACTGACCATCCGCGCGTGTCGTTCAAGGATGTGTACGTTCCGGCCGGTGAGATTCTGGGCAACCCTGAGAACGGCCTCGCCGTCGCGCAGCACTTTGTGCACGAAAACCGCATCCGGCAGGCAGCCTCCTCGCTTGGCGCCGCGCAGTACTGCATCAATGAGAGCGTGAAGTATGCGAAGGAGCGCAAGCCCTTCGGCAAGGCTCTCGCCAACAACCAGGCGATCCAGTGGCCGCTAGTCGAGCTCCACACCGAGGCTGCGATGCTCCGCGAGCTGATTCGCAAGACCGCGTGGCAGATGGATCAGATGTCGAAGCCGGAGGTTGCGCTGAAACTCTCCGACAAGGTCGCGATGTGCAATTACCGCGCGAATCGCCTCGTGTGCGACGCGGCGGATCGCGCGATGCAGGTGCATGGCGCAATTGGATACTCGCGGCACAAGCCCTTCGAGCACATCTTCCGGCACCATCGCCGCTACCGCATCACCGAGGGCTCCGAGGAAATCCAGATGCGACGCGTCGCGCAGTACCTGTTCGGATTTTTCAAGGATGGCCGTCCGCCGGCAGAAGGTTGATCGGCGGCACGCATGAGTAATGACGATTTCGTCCCGCGGCTTCAGGCCGCGGTGGCGCGTCACATCGGCACGCCGGGCACGATTCACAACTTTGAGCGGCTGACCGGCGGCGCCAACAAGACCACGTATTCGTTCGACGCCGATATCGGCTCGAAGCGCGAGCCCTTCATCCTCCAGGTGCCCGCTCCCGCGCCGCCGGTCGACCCGAACGACCCGCTCGCCGAGTACTCGGTACGCATCACGGGCGACCAGGATGCGCGCCTCATGATCGCCGCGGTGAAGGCGGGTGTGCCCGCGCCTCGCGTGCGCGCGATTTTCTCCGAGGCCGACGGTATCGACGTCGGCTGGGTGACCGAGCGAATCGAGGGCGAGACGCTCATGCCGCGGATCCTGCGCGAGGAGCGCTACGCGAAGGCTCGCACGGCGATGGCGGCGCAGTGCGGCGAGATCCTCGCCGGCATCCATAAGATTGATCTGGGCGAGGTTCCGTTCCTCAAGTACTTGAGTGCCGCGCGGCAAATCGAGTCGTATCAATTGACCGCCGACCTGCTCGGACTTCGCCTGCCCGCACTCGAGCTCACGCTCCGATGGGCGAAGGAGAATCTGCCCGTTAATCCTCGGCACACCGTGGTGCATGGCGACTACCGTGCCGGCAACTTCATCGTCGGCGACGAGGGGATTCGATGCGTCCTCGACTGGGAGGGCGCTCAGTCCGGCGATCCTATGCAAGACATGGGATGGCTCTGCGTGAAGACGTGGCGCTTTGGGGGGCGCGGAGCGGTGGGCGGCTTCGGCCGCCGCGACGATCTCTTTGCCGCCTACGAAAGGGCGAGCGGCTATCGCGTAGATCCTTTGCACGTCCGATTCTGGGAGGCATTCGGCTCGACCCGCTGGGCAATCGCGAGCCTCCGCCTCGGCACACGCGGCATCGAGGAGGTTGATATCGAGCGCAGCACGATCGGACGGCGCATCGAAGAGCCGCTCTGGGATTTTCTCGCGCTTGTCGAAGGCCGTGATTAGATGACAGGAAGTTAACGCCTATGCCGAAGAGCATGCCCGAAGCGACCTTGCTCCTGAAGGCCGCCGTCAAGTACCTCGAGAATGAGCTGATGCCGACCCTCGACGGGTACCATCGTTTCAAGACCCGCGTCACGGCCAACGCGCTCAATATCGTCTATCGTGAGCTCACGATGCGCGCCGCCCAGGAGGTCGAGGAGCGAAAGCGCCTCGTCGAGCTGCTCGGTCACGAGGGCAGCGTTGACGAACTGAGCAGCGAGCTATGCGATAAGATTCGGAGCGGCGGCGTTGCACTCGACGATCCGCGCATGCGCGATCACGTGCGGCAGTCGCTGCATGACGCGCTCGAAATCAACAACCCCAAGTGGCTGACCCGCTAACGGAGATATCGATGGCTTACGAGCAGATCCTTTATGACGTCGCCGACAACATCCTGACCATCACACTCAACCGGCCTGAGAAGCTCAACGCCTTCACCGGCCAGATGATGAACGAGATGATCGACGCGTTCGATCGCGCCGACAAGGACGACAATATCCGCGCGATCATCGTGACCGGCGCAGGCCGCGCTTTTTGCGCCGGTGCGGATCTCTCGGCCGGCGCGAAGACCTTCGATTATGAGGCGCGCGACGATCGTCCCGATCGCAAGCCGGTGCGGAAGTCCGACGGCTCGATCGATCTCTCCGACGAATCGATCCGCGACGGCGGCGGCCTGCTGACGCTCCGCATCTTCGAATGCCTGAAGCCGGTGATCGCGGCGATAAATGGTCCCGCAGTCGGAGTCGGTGTCACGATGCAGCTCGCAATGGATGTACGGCTCGCATCGGAGAACGCCCGCTTCGGATTCGTCTTCGCGCGGCGCGGTATCGTGCCCGAGGCGTGCTCGAGCTGGTTTCTGCCGCGCGTGGTCGGAATCTCGCAAGCGCTCGAATGGGCGTTCTCGGGACGCGTCTTTCCGGCCGAAGAAGCGCTCGCGGGACGCCTCGTGAGCAAGGTTTACAAGCCGGAGGAGCTGATTCCTGCGGCGCGGAAGCTCGCGCGCGAAATCGCCGACAACACCTCGCAGGTCGCAGTCGCGCTGATCCGCCAGATGTTCTGGAAGACGCTCGGCGCTGACCATCCGATGGAGGCGCACAAGATCGACAGCCGCGGCATCTTCACCCGCGGCGCCTCGGCCGATGTGCGCGAGGGCGTGACTTCGTTTCTCGAGAAACGGCCGCCCAAGTTCCCCGACCGCATCTCGAAAGACATGCCGTCCTACTTCCCGTGGTGGAAGGAACGCAAGTACAGCTCAAAATGAAAGGCGCGGAGCGTCGTCACGCTCCGCGTCTCTCCACAATCCGTACGCTCGCCTACCCCTTCGGCGCCTTCTTGCCCTTGCCGAAGACAATCACCTGCTGGGTGCCGTTGCTGCTGTTGCTCGGCAGCACGAGGAACGCCGAGCGCTGCCCGAGGCCGAACGGCTGGAAGACCAAGGAGATTCCGCATTGGCCCCCGGCCGGAATTGTCGGCCCGCAAGGTGCGATCGTTATCTTCTTACCCTTTGTGCCTTTGATCTTGGTCGAGATGCCGGGGACGATTTGGAAATCGTTGGCCTCTGAGCCGCTGGTCCGGACGTAACCGAGATTTATGGTATCGGTGCCGGTGTTGCTGACCACGATAGTCAGCGGCTTGCTCGTGGTGCGAAGCTGTTGCTTATTGGTGAACTCAACCTGCGAGGGCACGGTCAGTGTTCCTTCGCTCGTGAAGCCCACCTTGGTGACGAAGCCGTTGACGAAGCCCGGTTTGGCACTGCCGAGTGAGAGTTGCGCGCCTCCCGCCGAAGTGAAGTTCGGGTAGTTTGACGAGAACGTATATCCGGCCGCATAGGCGTTGTCGGCGCTATCCGAGCCCATGCCTAGAATCGACTGGTCGCTGCTGCCTGCCAGGACACCCTGGAATTTCGTGATGCCCTGCGGGTTCAGTTGGGTCAGAATCGCATCCTGCTCGAGAAAGTTTCCGGCAAATAGCAGTCCGGCCGACACCGCCATCGGCAAGAAGCAGCACGGCTGATTAAAGTTCGCGCCGCCAAGCTGGGTGTAGGTCGCGCCGCCGTCAGTGGTCTTCCACATTGTGCCTAGATGCTGATTGTCGCCCACACCAACGTACAACGTCGCGGGAGGACCGGATCGATCATCCATCGCGAGGTAGTGAAACCGCGCGTTGGGCTCGATTATGACATGCTGGAAAGTGTTGAAGCCGTCGGAGCTCTCGTACACTCCGTCATCGAACGTGCCCGCATAGACCAGCGGCGTCGTCGAGGTCGTGTCAATCGCCATCGAGATGACCGGATCGACGTTGACATTGGTCGGCTGGAACGTCATTCCGAAGTCGCTACTGACAAAGATTCCCTGATTGGTTCCAACATAGAAGACGGTCTTGCCGTCGTTGGTCCCCGAGAATACCTGCGTGCTCCCTTGAGTGATGCCCGTCGCTGCAGACCACGTCGCGCCAGCGCTGGTGCTGACGTAGAAGCCGTTATTGTTGCCTTGCCATACGTACGCCGACGACGAGAGAGTTCCTGTGCGCTCGAAGTTGAAATCGGCCTGGACGAAGTACGCACTGTTGGGCACATGGTCGCCAACTACGGGAAGACCGATAACCTGGCCGAACGATTGGCCACCGTTCGGCGACAAGTAAAGGAGTGAATTGGTTGCGACATAAATCGGGCGAGGACCCGAAGTACCTTCCGCAATGACCGCCAAAGCCATGGAAGTGATCGGAACGCCGCCAAAACTTCCGATGGACTGGAACGTCGTACCGCCGTCGAGGCTTTGGAAGAGGCCTGCTTCGTTGGTCCCGACATAGATGATCGGGGGGGTTACGCTGTCGTCGATCGCCATCGAGATGCCCGAGCCGAATTTGCTGGGCCATCCGATCGTGCTGAAGGTCTTGCCGGTATCGCGGCTTTCATAGAAAGCACCCGCAACCGACGGAGTCGCGGCGAGCTGCTCGCTCTGCCCGAATTCCTCGGAACGGAACGTAAGGCCGCCAGCGAGCGCGTTGGAGGCAGAATCCTGGTTGACCGCGTCGATTTCATCGTAGCTGGTGGTGCCGAGGTCCAAGAAGTAGTTGACACCACCGCGGGCATCGACTTTGGCAATGAAGCCGTCTTCAAGCCCGCGGAAATCGTCGCCGTCCGGGTTATCCGGCGAGAAGGTATAGCCTCCGATAACCACCGCGCAATTGACGGTGCATCCCGGCGAGGTCGCCGCCGACGTAGCAGCATCGACGCCGCTGCCGCCCAAGAATTGCGAGAACAGCAACGACGAGTTGCCGCTCTGAGTAGTATCGAAGTCGGCGACGATCGCATCGATCGTGCCCCCGAATGCCTCACCAGTGGTAGTCGGCACTGTCCCACCGGCCCCCCCCGCTACATAGGCCTGTCCGGTCGGACCACCGAAGGCGGCGCCGGTCAGGAACGCAAATCCGTTCGGTGCCGCACCGCCGAAGTAACTCGAATAGAAAACCATCGGGCTGCCACCCGCAGCGGGTGGCGCATCGACTCGAGTCAGAAATCCTGCGCCGACCGCGCCGGCGCTTGGATTGGTGGTTTGAAAAGCATTCGCCGTTTCAGGGAAATCAGTCGAAAAAGTCTGCCCTACCACGTACACCGACGTCCCAGCCGGATCGGCCGCGATGGCCGCTGCCAGATCATCGTTCGAACCGCCAAGATACATCGAATAGACGAGAGCATTCCCGCCCGGGTTGAGCGCGGTAACGAATGCATCGAAGCCGCCGCTCAGTGAAGTCCCGCCGGAGGGCTGGGTCGGAAAATCAGGTGAATCGGTGTAGCCCGTCACGTAGGCGTTGCCCGCCGTGTCGATCGCGATTCCGGTCGCGATATCCATCTGGCTGCCACCGAGATAGGTCGAATAAATGATACTCGTGCCAGTCGGATTGAACTTCGTAACGAAGGCGTTGTCCACGCCGTTGAGTCCGGTCTGAATCCCGCCGGCCGTGGGAAAATCACTCGCGCAGCAAGTCCATCCGGCGGCGTAGGCGTTGCCCGACGGATCAACCGCCAGCGCCTGGATCTGCGCGACCATGCCGCCGAGGAAGGTCGAGTACATGATCGCAGGATCGACCACCAGCGGCTGGCTGTGATCATATTGTCCTAGCGCGATCGTGACCTCGTCGCCGCCGCGCAGCGCGAAGTGCGCATCGACGCTCCGCCGGCCGCCCTTGATTTCCTGGTAGGCAATCGGCCGCGCAATCACAGCTTGCTCGTTGCCCAACGTCGCAACCACGTCACCCTCGCGATCGAGTGCGAGCCGGTCCGCACCGCTTACTTTCATTCGCACGCGGCCGGCGTCGGCGCCGGGCGCCACGTCGAGGTCATACTCGAGGCGACCTTTGATGCCGTAGTAGGCGAGATCGATGCCCGGATAGATAGATCGATAAACCACGCGAGCGTAGCTCGGAACTTCGCGATGCCATCGCGTGGGATTGTCTCCGATGAAATAGTTAGTCTCGACGTTTAGGCGTTCACTGGCAGTCACAGGCGCCGCTTCGTTCGCACCCTCGAAGCCAAGCTTCAGAGCATCAGTACGGATACCGTGTCGCGCTTCACGCTTCACCATCGAAAGCGACGGCCGCGGATCGCGCTTGGTGCTCATCCTGCCCGGCGCGTCATCCTGATGACTGATTGCGAGCACGGCGCCGTCGCGGGTTAGAAAGACCGACATCGGCCCACGGCGCGCGAGGAACTGAACCTTTGAGTCAACCTGGCCACGATTAGCCTCGAAGGCCAGAGAAGCGTTGACAAACGTAGCTTGCAGGGCGCCGCGCTGTCTGGCGCTGATCTGCGAAGCAACCGCGTGCTGGCTACGCGCGGCGCTCGTGGCGAAAGATCGACTTGTGCGGCCGATCAAAGCCGAACTGCCCAGCATCGCCACGCCCATCGCCAGCAGCAGCGCACCAGACCATCGCTTGCAATACGACGACCAGTCTAAACGCATCTAAACCTCCGGACCGGAACAGCGCCGGCCGTCCCGCATTGGAGCGGGAGTTCCGGCGCCGACGACAATCCCCTTAATCGCGTCGCTTCGCCTAGAAGTTGAAGTAGTAGGGTACGTAGAAGCTGATTTGATAACTTGGCGCGTCCTGCGTCGCTCCGATACCCGCTAGGAGGTATGGGAACAAATTGTGACTGGCGGCGTAGGTGGCGCCGAACTGGAACAGAGCCGCATTGGTGCTGGTATCCGGCAAGGCCTGCCAGCTTTGACCGTTGGGCCTGACCTGCGTCGTGTTGGTGATGATGCTCTGCATCTGCGCCATCATGCTGAAGCGCTCGTTGAGCGCGAGCGTACCGCCGAGTGTGTAGCTAATCGCGTTGCCTGGAGCGACCTTGCCGGGCTGGGTCTGCCCGTAAGTGGTGCTCACGTCACTCACGCCTTGCGTGAACTCGTAGAAGTAGTTGCCGCTGGCATAGAGTACGACCGGATCGAGTTCTCGGATAATCGAAAAGCCCGAGGAGATACCCCACACGCCTTTGCCGGTCGGCAAATTGTTGGGGAACTTCAGGTTGCCGTTCGTCGGATCAGTGACGTTCTTGATGCCCCAAGGACTCGTCCCCGTCGGCGCCGAAGCTTGCACGTTCCAGATTAGGTTTGGAATCCAGTTGTGCTGGTCGAGGAGCTGCCAGTAGAAGCCGCCGCTTACGTCGCCAAAGCCCCACTTGTTGACCGTGTCGGTCGATTCGTTGTTGGTCGAGAATTGAACGCCTTGTGCCTTGTAGGTGGTGCGCTCAAAGAAGTACGGCGCGTTGACATCGATCTCGAAATGCCTGTTGAACGCGTAGTAGAACTGCGGATTCCACTGGAAGACGTCCGTCTCAGTCCGCTCCAGGCTGATGTCGCCAAGAAAGATCGAATTGAAGGCGAGAAAGCCGTTCAGCACCAGGTTTCGATTCTGGGAGTACGAATACTGGAACTGGGGATAGATGGTAAGACCAGGGCGGAAGAGCGCGTTCTGCTGCTGGTACGCCGCCAGCACACTTGGGGGAGTGGCAGGAGCTTTGCGCGCGTTACTTGAGGCCTGCACCTCGGGCGTAGTACTCGGCTGTGACGCAGTAGTAGTCGGCGACGCTGCCGCGGCCGGCTGCTTGGCCACTGACCATGACGTCCGATGACCCGGCGGAATGACCGCCGCGCCACCCGGCTGGGTCACTACTTCAGCGCCTTTACCGTGATGGAGTGCCTTCTGCAGATCATGGAGCTGCTGCTCCATGCTCTGCATCCGCTGATTTTCCTCGACCAGTTGCTCTTCGAGGCGTTGGCTCTGCTGCTCGAGCAACTGCTCTTGGGTCGATGGCGCGGTCTGGGAGAACGCGGGAGCCGCTACCATCGGGAGTGCAGCCGCGAAACTCAACGCAGCCGCAATTTTCGTTCGGCGCACGTCTAGCATTGGTCCACCTGCCCCCTGACTCGTGCCAGCCCCTCACCCCAACGCTGGCAGCATTGGCGTTATTCCGCTCCCATCGGAACCGCCGTCACTTTAAGCCTTCCTTCAGTTCAATGCGATAGCCCTCGTTAATGCAGAAACGTCGGGACGCTGTTCACTATCGATCCCAGTCCGCTTAGATTGCTGCCCGGCCCCGGCTGCATCTGCACCTGCAGCGCCAGTGAGTTGAGCGCCGCCGCATCGTTCGCATTCAGAGTGATGCCTTGCGCTATCTGCGATGCTCCGATCATCTGGTCGGCGTCACCTACCCCCGGCGCGTCGACCGTGACCACGATGCCATCCTTGGTTTGCGTCACCGAACAAGTAGTGCACGGCACTCCTCCCGTAGATGGTGGCGTCTGCACCGGCAGCGGACTCGAACTGATGTTGATCACGGCTTCGTTAAGGCCCGAGTTCCCTGAGCCCACGATCTGCACCGATTGCGCGACACCACCCGTCAGATTCGTGAGAGGAGCGCTGCCGCCACTTGCAGTTCCACCGGGGACTGTCGGACTTCCACCGTTCGCGCTTTCCGAGCTGAACGTTTCATCGGTCGTGACCTGGGGGCGGCCGCTTTTGAAATTGACTCCGATATCGATCCCTGCAGTGCGCGTCTCGCCGTTGCCCTGAACGGTGCTATCAAGCGACAAGCTGAAAGCCTCGACGTTGCCGGGCGCGAACTTCCCGCGCATTGTGTCAAGCTGGTTGTCGAAGATCGGCTCAGCCTTGGACAAGTCGATTCCGAGATCGGGAGTTTCGGCGCGCGCCACCCCCCCAACGGCCAGGAGGGCGAAGGTCGCGCCCAGCGCCAGAGCGAACACCGACGGCGAAACTTTAATTCTGTTTCGCCTGTCATGATTCATCATCGCTTCTCTCCCTAGCGCAAATTGCCCGCGACTTAGCGCGGACCGACAATGAAACCCGGATTTACGCTCAGCACCGACAGCTCCGACTGCGGCATCGGGTCAAGCTGTGGAATGAGGGCGCGGACCTGCTGTCGCGTGTTGAGTGGCTTGTCGATGTTGACCAGCTGGTTGTTCGGATTGTAGTTGGCGCCGACCACCGCGAAGATCGCGGATTGCACCCAGTCATGCACAAACGCATCGCGGTCCATCACACGGTTGCCCAGCGACGGATCGGCGACCCACATCCCATCGGGCGTCGCTTTGCGCAACACCACGAAATGCTCGTAGCCGCCGATATTGAGCAGAACGATTACCGGCACGCGCAGACCGTAGAGCTGATTAGCGTTCACCCGGTAACCGACACCGTTAAGCCCGATGGTGTCGAGATATTTCCTCATATCAAGCATCGAGAAACCACGAGTGCGAATCTGAGCCTGATCTCCGACGGCGTACATCGCGCGGAAAACCTGGTTCTCAGTTAGGTCCATGCCGTACGCGTACTTGAGAACCGTTGCGAGCGCCGCCGCGCCGCAACTGAAATCCCAGATCTGCCGCACCATGTTGCGGTACTTCTGATCTCTGAAGGTGGTGATATGAGGGAAAATCGCGGAACCGCCAGGCAACACGCCCCCCATCGGGACCTCGGGTGGTGGTGGATCTGATATGCCCGGGATTGGAATAGCGAGAATCGCCAGCATCAGTAGCAAGACTGCAACTTTCTTGTGAAACCTGATGCTGTCTAATTGGTGGAGCAACATCGATCCTCTAAGTCTCGTTTCGTGTTGCCCCATCTAACTTGATGAGGCGGACCGGAGGTCCTGAGACCTCCGGTCCGTTTGAACATAACTTATTGGGCTTAGTGAGCCAGCGTGATGTTGTTGCCCTGCTGGTTGCCCACGCCAGCAGCGTTGTTGATCGCCACCGCACCGGAGATTCCGTTCACACCGGCGAGCGTGCCGACCTCCGCATCGTTCTCGGTAACGGAAGCGGCCTCGTCGATATCGCCGTTGTCCACCAAGGTCTGGCGGCCGTCGTTCTCGACCGCATTGGCGCCAGCGCCGACCTCAGCGGCGGTCGAGAGGTTATTCCCCTGCTGGTTGCCTACGCCGGCGACGTTGTTCAGCGACAGGCTGCCGGAGATACCGCCAGTCGTGAGCGGGTCAGCAATGCCGATCTGAGCCTCGTTAATACCAGTAATGCTCTCGGTCAGTGTTGCACCGACATCAACCGTCAACGTCTGCTCGAATACGAACAGAGCTGAAAGCGAATTGCCCGAGCTGTCGGTTCCCGTCTCGCTCGTCGCGCCGTTCTCAACCGCCACATCGATACCGATGAACAGCGCCAGCCGGTTGAACGCGGTCGTCGCGGATTTGCCATTGGTCGTAGCGGCAAGCGCTGCGCTGCTGCTGCTGGAGCTGGTGCTCGAGCTGCTGCTTGAGCTCTCGCCAGTGGTGCTCGCTGATGCGATGCCATCGCCACCGAAACTAGCCGAGGCGCTATTTGCCGACGCGACACCACTTGCAACACCGGAGGCAGAAGCCTGCGAGCCCGAGCTAGAGCTGGTGCTCGAGCTACTGGACGAGCTGGCGCTGCTGTTCGTGGAGAAGCTGAACTCAGGCAGCGACACTCCCACGCCCGCCACGCCAATCGGAGTCGCTACCGCAAGAGCGGCCGCGCCCCCCGAAGTGTACGTATGCGTGAACTGCGTATCCGACGCGAAAATGGTGATGTCGACCGTGGCCGACGTGCCATCATCGCTCGAGGTGCTGGTTGACGCTTCGTCGGTGCTCTGCGCGAACGCAGGCATCGCGAGCGCCAATCCGGCCCCGGCCACGATGGCCAGTGCTAGAAGCTTACGAAACTTCATATCCTTTCCTCCTTAGGACTCTGCGTATCTCTGCTAACGAACGTTTTTTGCCTCTTCCCAATGACCAAAAACTTTCAAAGCCAGGCTAAGAACCTGCTGCGCACAACTCGTTCTGATGTTTTCACCTCCTTTTTCATTTACGGCCCCACGTGCAGCGACAGTAGGTTAGCCGCGACATTGTTGTTGCCCGCGGTCTGATCGACCTGGACCACCCCCGAGGTGTTGGCGAAAGCGCTCGGCGAAATTGTCGCCTCGCCCTGGAACGGTACCGGGCCATTCGGCGCGGGAATTTGAGTCGATCTCATCTGCGACAGCGAGGCGCCGCTGAGCGCCTGCGAAGCAATCGTGTCGATTCCGATGAAGGCCGCGTTCGCCTGGAGGTTGCCAACGCCGCTCGCCTCGGTAACCTGCATCAGGCCCGAGGAGCTCGAGAATGCGAGCGAACCGATTCTCGCGCTGACAGTGTTGGCGGGCGTTTCGTTGCCAGTTGAACTTTGATTCACGTTCAGAGTGCCGGGAATATCGGTGATGAGAGCGCTGTTGTCCTGCTGGTTAACGACGCCGGCAGCAACGTTGAGCGAAATCACGCCTTTGCTGCCGGCAAAGGCGCCATCAGCGATGTTGGTGATGTCAATTTGCGCGAAGCAGTTTTGCGCGAAGGCAAGGGTGATCGCGAGAGCGGCCAACGCGACGCACGATCGCGCGACGAACGCGACACGCGTTGTGTTCAACGATCTGCTAACATCAGCGACCACTTTGGAGCTCCCGTTCAATCCCTTAAGCGCAAGCTACCTTTAGTTCGCCGTAGTGAACGCGAACGCAGAGAATATAGAATAGCGGTCCTTAAAAGCAAGCGCTCCATCACTAAAACCACGAGGGCAAACAGAAATTCTGAACGTCAATTCCTTTACCCTATTTTCGCTAACAGAAGCAATCATGAATCGATTACGAATCATTTAACAAGGTAAAGGTTCGTTCAGAATTCAGAGGCCGTTAAAGCCGTCGAAAAATTTCCTTTTGTTCAATTGACTTTCTCGAGGATGAGTAGGTTGGTAATCGTAGGCATCTATTCAGATTTCGCCCAAGCGCTGGTTTTGAGAGCTAACCAGTGCAAATCCATCCCCAGACGCCCAGAGTGCCGTGCATTAGGTCGCCTCTTGGCCCGATATCTTTAGCCATATAGTGCTGTGATTTGTCAAGCCCCTCGATTTCAGGCCTGACGGCGATATATTAGCGAAGAGATTTGTCTTGACTCGCGGTGGTCAAATGTTCGCAGGCAGCCAGCAATTGAATTTGCTGCGAGCTACAGTCGTCTATCTGTTCGCGACTGGGGCGGACGGCGACTCTATCGTATCAACACCACTGCCACGCACGTCTTGCCCGACCGCTGGCGCGCAGGTTCAATGCGTCGGTGCCTGTGACTCCTGCTCGAGCGGCAAGGTGAAGTTTACTTTGCTGTCCCCGATTAGATACTGCCCGCGGTAGTACGTTTTGCCCTGCACTTCGGTCGGCAATTTGAAGGCGTCACGATAGCCGCTGTTGTCCGGCCGGATGATCTCGACGACGTGTTTGCCTGGAGTCACGTTGAAGTTGCATTCGTACTTCGGCGGCAGGCGGCACTCGAGCGCATCGTCAACCCAACACTCGACCTCGACCGTGCCGAGATTGGCAAAGCGCATCGTCGTCGGCTCGGCCGCGATCGTCGCGGGCGCAAAGGCGAGCGCCAAAGCCATCAACCCAGCCGCGGTCCGGATTCGTCGTTTCCAAAACATCGCAAACAGCCTCAGGTAGTCTTCCCTATTAACAGCTAAGCTATAGGGGCATTCGATACGCTCGCACACTCCGATGCGCGAGCGCCCGCCGCGTTCGAATTGCGGTCGTGGTTGGCGCTCATGAGCTCTGACCTAGCGTTTCTACGACCAGGACCTGAAACGGATCACTGCCCGGATTGGCCGGCGTCTCGGTGTCGACGAAGCCAGTTCCGATGTTCGCGATCGAGCCGTCCTCCTTGCTTATGAGACCCTGGAAGATCTCGCCCTGCGTCGGGCTCGCGCCGTAGAAGTACGCCCCGGTCTGATCGGTGGTCACGTTGGCCACACCGGTGAAGCCAGTCAAGACAAGCGCCGTCACCAACCCCGTCGAGTTAATCTCGAAATCTGACACCGTGTTAGCGCCGTCATTGCCGGTGTAAACGAACGGCAGCGTCGGATTAACCGTTATCGAGAGCGGCAAGCCGGTGGTGTTGCCGGTGCTGAAAGGGCCGAAGAATTTGCTCAGCGAGGCGCCCGATATTTCAAAGACCCCCACCTGTCCGCCTGGGCCGCCGGGCGACGAGGTCAGGTCGTCCGCCACGTACAGGTTGGCGCCCGAAAGATCGGCCGCTATCCAGACCGGCTTACCCGGATTGCCCGCACCAAGCGAATCGGAGAAGCCGGTTGGCGTCAGCGTTCCGTCCTTGTTGACCGCGTAGACGATTATTATTCCGGTCGCCTCGTTGGCGACGAACACCGCTTGTCCTTCTGGCGAGAACGCGATCGATACCGGCATCTGGGTCGGCGCGCCGGCCGACGGCTTGGTGGATACGGTGGGCGGACTGAGGGGCGTCAGCTTACCCGTTTTCTGATCGGCCGCAAACTGGAAGACCTGATCGTTGGCCTGGTCGACGGCATAGAGGAACGGTCCCGCTGGATCAATGATCATCGTCGTCGGTTCGGTGCCAGCGCCTGTGCTGACACTGCCCTGGTCGGTGGGTGTCAGGATGCCGGTCTTCGCATTGATCAGGAAGCCGAAGATCTGCGCGCTCTTTTCATTGGCGACGTAAAGGACGTTCGAATTCGGCGTGGCTGCGATTCCGGCCGCTCCAGGAGCCGGGGTCGTGCCGTTGGTCGCCAGGACCATGTTGACGAAGCCGAGCGCTCCAGTCTTGGCATTGATCGCGAATTGGGAAATCTGCGAATCGGAGTTGTTGCTGCAGTAGAGAAACTGAGGACCGGGCTTGGGCGTCGGGCTCGGACCGCCCGAACTTTGGATATCCGAACCGCATCCCGCGACCGTTTGAGCCAGCATCGCCAATCCACCCAGCATGCCCGCCACGTTGATCCATTTGCTCTGCATAGCCGACCCTCGATCGGAAAAATTTAGGTCCAGTCTGCGTCGCGCAGAAGAGGTATCAAATCGAGTTCCCCAATGCGAGACTAATTGAGGACGATGCGCTCGCGAGCGCGCTTACTTGTCTTCCGGAGCCCCGAATGTCGTCCCCTGACGCCGGTTTATGTCGCCGGCATCGGAGATGAGACGAAAGTGAGCGGTCCGGAATTCGAACCTCGGACCCTGTGATTAAAAGACTGGCCGGGGACCTCACCGATGCGCAGCAATTGACGCTTTTCCCGCAAAAAACAAGGAGTTTCTGATCGGCGAGTGCGTTGATCAGATGCCTCAGTGAGGCCCTTTTTCACTCAGTTTGGCACCGATTTGGCACCGATTTTCGAATGACCAGATGACCGATTTATTCTCGGCAGTCGTCATCCTAAATCGGGTGCCATTTCTTGGGCTAGCTAGCAGCTCGGAGGCCTTGACGCGTCGCATTTCATTGATTCTGTCCCGGATCATCTGCCACCGCTCAAGTTTTCACTATCTTAAGAATTCGCGTCGGCTAATTAACGCTCAACTTTGCTGCCGAATAACCGCGAGCACCCCTTCAAAAACTCGACCAGTCAACGGCACCCTTATGATTGAGCACCCGCCGCCAGTGTAGATCGATCGCGGATAGCGGCGACTAATGCCTGGCGCTAGATTGAGGTACATATTGTCACAGCGTGCCGTATCGAGCTGGCGGAATTTTTCGACAGCCGCCCGGGGCTCGCGGTCCACGACTCGTTTCGCGTTACCTTGTTCGCTGGCGAAGGACGTCGCCAGAGGAGGGGCCCGCGCGAGCCGGGACCTCAACGGCTCGTTGCCTCCGAGCCGCCAAAATTGTAAGCGATACACACGAGCGTCGGGAGAATCCGAAGTATAACTCCCGCTGCGCTTCGCGACCGCCTCGGGTCGCGGCAGAAATCCGGAGCACTCGTGAACCCATGGCACTTTACCTGATCGAGCGAAATTTCGCCGAGCAACTGAACGTAACGCCGGAGGCGGCGGCG
>JASHQJ010000562.1 GCA_030037595.1 Candidatus Binataceae bacterium | reverse complement strand
CCTTATCGCTACGTCCAGGTGCGTGGACCGGTCGTGAGCGAGACCGAGCAGGGCGCGGATGCCCACATCGATTCGCTAGCCAAGAAATACTTAGGGCAGGATAATTATCCTTTTCGTAGACCTGGCGAGGTCCGGGTAATCTACGAGATCGATCCGGCGTCAGTTCAGACCAACGGCTAGCGCTCGCGATCTCGCGGCGCACCCGCGATAGAAGATGAATCTCGATCCGTGATCCGCGATATCATGGGTTGCTCCAGGATATATCGTACGATATATTTCCACGAGAACGAAAATTGGCTCGTTCATAACAACTCTCGTTGGAGAAACTCTCTATGTTTGCCTGTGGAACCCGAGAATTTCGTCGCCCTCGACCCTGGCATTTCGGCGCCATGATGGGCATGCGTGGGCGGTTCTTCGGCCCCGGCGAGGTCCGGCTCGCGCTGCTCTCGCTCGTCGCCGAGGGGCCCAAGCACGGCTACGAGCTAATGCGCCAGCTGGAGGAGCGCTCCGGCGGCGTCTATCGCGCGAGCGCCGGCACCGTCTATCCGACGCTGCAGCAGCTCGAAGATGAGGGCCTCGTCGCCTCCGACATCCTCGACGGCAAGAAGACCTACCGAGCGACCGACGCCGGCCGCGAGGAACTGCGCGTTCGCGACGACGCTGTGCGCCGCATATGGTGGCGCGCGCGGCGGCTCGCGGGCTGGCGCAACGCCTTCGATCCCGACGCAGCCGAAATTCGCGGTCCGGCAGAGCGCCTGGTGCAGGCCGCATTTCGGGCGGTCGCGGGCGAGCGCGCTACCGAGGAGCGTTTCGAGAAGGTCCGCGAGATCCTGGAAAAGGCGCTTCGCGATCTGGCCGCGCTCCGCGATCCGGACTGAACGCGCGACCTGAAGCCGCGGCATATACGCGGCTTCAGCGCTTTCGCACCGCAGCGATAACCTCGTCGGCGAATCGCGAGACCTCTTCGGGATCGAAAGAGCGCGCGGCGATCAAGATGAAGTGCGTGACGCCGCATCGCGCGTAGCGCTCGATCGTGTGGAGGCATTCGTCCCTGCCGCCGATCATCATTTGCTTCCGCGCTTCGTCCGGCGACGTCCGCCCGAGCGCTGCCGCAAAGTTGATGGCGGTGTTCTCCTGCTCGCGGCTCGCGCGGTAGCAAAACGGAGTCGCGATCGTTTTTTTCGTTCTCGATGTCGCGTCCGATGCCGTCGCCATGCCGGCGCCTCAAATCGATCAGATGCGGCATGTGCCCAGCGCTGCCGTATGCGTTCCAGAGCTCCGCGTATTCGGCAACGATGCCGAGCGGAATTTTCTCGCCCTGGCCCGCGATCCTCAGCGGCGATCGCGGCTCCTGGAGCGGACGCGGGCTGCATACCGCGTCGGTGACTTCGTAGTATCTGCCGCGGAAAGTCGTCCGCCCCTCCGCCAGCATTCCCTTGATAATCCTGCACGCTTTATCGAGCGCGCCGAGCCGTTCTCCCGTCGGCTTGAACTCGAAGCCGAGGCTTCGATGCTCCCCCTCGAACCATCACCAATCCCGAGGATGAATCGCCCGGTGTATGTGTGATCGAGCGTCACCGCCATCTTGGCCGTGAGGCACGGGTTGCGAAAAACCGCGCGAGATCCTTCGCTTCGGCAGCCTTCGCTCAGGACGACAATTAAGGGATGGCCTGCTATCGATCGGTTAGCTTGGGCGAGCGCTGCGCGACGGGGATCGACGCGAAGCGATGAATGCAGTGTGTGGGGCCCCGAGTCCCTCGTCAGCGGGCCGCCGCGAGGCGCTCGGCGGCGCGCCGCGCGCGCTCTGGATCGCCCGACCAGGTCCACGCGTGCTCGGTGCGGCTCACGCCGATCAGCACGCCGAGGAACGCCGTCGGATGGATGAACATCTCGGCAAGTCCCGCCGCGTCAGGCCGCGACGAGGCGAAGCGCCCGCCGCGCGCCTTCAGCCGCTCCTCGATCGCGCCGACATCGTCGGTCTCGACGAAGAACATGTAGAGCGAGTCGCCGCGCTTTCGATGGAACCGGCCCATCGCAAGGTCGCTCCGCGTGATCTCGGCTATCTCGATTCGATCTAGTCGGGCAGGCGGGTCGAACAGTGTGAGCGTCCCGGTGTAGCCGAATTCCTTGCTCTCGATCGGCGAGAATTTCGACGCGTCGAGTGCGAAGAGCCGAGTGTAACACTCGGCGGCCTCGTGCCAGTTGGAGACAGGGTTCGTCACCTCGTAAATCCACTTGATTGCGCCGACCGGCGCGCGCTCGTGATGCTGGCTGATGACGGCGTTAATACCCAATGTCGCGCCGCGATCGAGATAGAGTTGCCCCGCTTCGCGAGCGTAGCGGACGCCGAGCTTGTCGAAGTGACGTGCCGCCTGGTCGAGGTCGGCGACCGAAAATCCCGCGCCGTAAAGGCCGCCCGACCACCTGGCGACGAAATCCGCGATTCCTCCCGCGCCGTTGGCCTCGAGCAGTTCGATAATGCTTGCCCCGGCCTGCATCGTCGAACGCTTCGCGCCGAGCAGCTTCAAATCGTCACGGCGGAGCAGCTCCGCACCAAACACTCCGCTCGCGACGCGCTCGGCGGCGGCGCGATCCGCGACAGCGATCTGCACCCGATCGACTCGCTTCAACACGAGAGGATCCTCCGGCTTGCTTACTGGAGCGGCGGTTCGTCGTCAGGCGGCGCGATCACCGGCGAGCCGTGATGCATCACCATGAACCACGCGTCGCCGAGCCGCTCGTAAACGTTGGTTGCGATCACCTGCGAGCGCGAGATTCCGTCGTAGCCGCGCTGCGTCAGGTTCTCCTCGACCACCACGACGGCCAGGTCGCCGCTGATCGTCACGTCGGTTTCGCCGAGCTCGAACTTCATCTCGAAGACGTTTTCGAAAATGCGCTCCCAGCTCGACATGATCGGGCCCCAGCCGGAGAGCTTCCGCCATCCGGGATGAATACAAATGATGCTCGGGTCGCGCGCCCAGACCCTTTCCATCTTTTCTGCATCGAGGCTCTGGAATGCCTCGTAGAAGGCACGGTTGGCATTCAGGACTGCGTCACGGTCGGACATGTCGATGAATCAAGCCTAATTTTTCCGGCGACCGCGCGCCAGCTACACGGGATCGGCATTCGACGCGGCGCGGCGGGCGGCGAGCTCCGCGCCGCTCGCTTTCGCGGCGAGAACTTCGCCGATCAGGTCCGCGATCAGCTTTGCGCCATCGCGAATCTGGATCCCGCCCGGATGGATATTCGAAATCACCGTGCGATCCGGCTCGATCGAATTGAGCGTGGGCCTGTAGATGACGTAGGCGCTGAGGCTTTCCGCCGTCGCGAGGCCCGGCCGCTCGCCGACGATCATGCAGACCACGTCAGGCTTCAGAATTTCGCCGAGATGATCCTCGATCCTGACGCGTGCGTTGCGGATGAATACGGTTGGCAGTAGCCGCAACTGTTTTGCGAGCAGTTTTTCGAGCGCGCGAATCAGCGCCGGCGCATGCGCGGTTACCGCCGCCGATGAAAGCCCGTCGCCGACGAAAAGGAGGACGGTTGCCCTCGCGCCGCGGCCTTCGCTCTTCTTCGGTTTTGATACGAGCTGCTTAAGCCGCGCCACTTCATCCTTCCTCAGCCGCCGCCCACGCTCCGGAAACCGGAGATACTCGTCGCGCGACGAAGCTTCGCTCACTAATTCGATTAGACCGTGGCGCTTCGGCCAGTCACGCGGCACTTCGGTCGTGACGGCATCAACGGCGCGCGCGTGATCAGCGCGAAACTCGAGCATCGCGGCTGTCGTGTAGCGCGGCCCCGCGTGGCCGACGCCGAGCCGCGCGGGCGTCGCACGCCGCATCGCATCGAATTCCTCGGTCATCTCACGAATTCATCACCAGCGCGGGATCGCCGGCGCGCTTGGTGAGCCGGCCGTCGCGGATAATCCCGCGCGCCTCGCACCAGCTCTCGAACTCAGGCGCGAGCCTTAGCTTCAGCGCCTGCCGTAGCGCCGCCGCATCGTGATAGCTCGTGCACTGGTACGAGAGCATCACGTCGTCGCCCATCGGAACCGCCATGAAGTAATTGCATCCCGCGGCAGCGAGGAGAGTGGCCAGGTTCTCGCAATCATTCTGATCGGCGCGCGCGTGATTAGTGTAGCAGGCATCAGCGCCGAGCGGCACGCCGAGCAGCTTGCCCATCATGTGGTCCTCGAGGCCGGCGCGCGTGATCTGCTTGGCGTCGTAGAGATACTCGGGACCGATAAACCCCACCACAGTGTTAACAAGGAGTGGATTGTAGCGGCGCGCGAGACCGTAGCATCGCGCCTCGAGCGTGACCTGGTCGGCGCCTTCGTGCGCGCCCGCCGACAGCTCCGAACCCTGTCCGGTCTCGAAGTACATCAGGTTGGCCGAGGGGAGCCTGCCCGCCTCGCGAATCGTCGCGTAGCCGTCGTCGAGCATTTGTACCGTGATTCCGAAACCGCGATTTCCTTTCTCCGTGCCGGCCAGGCTCTGGAACATGATATCCATCGGCGCGCCGGCCTCGAGCGCGCGCATCTGGGTCGTGATATGCGCGAGCACGCAGTTCTGGGTCGGCGCTCCGGTGCGTTCGATTATTGCGGCGGTCGTGCCGAGCAGGCGGCACACGTTGTCGGGCTCGTCGATCGCCGGGTTGATTCCGATCAGCGCGTCTCCCGTCGCATAGGCGAGGCCTTCGTAGGTCGCTGCCGAGATTCCAGCGACGTCGTCGCGCGGATGATTCGGCTGAAGGCGCGTCGAGAGCCGGCCCGCGAGTCCGATAGTCGTGCGCGCGTGCGTGACGACGCGGATCTTCGACGCGATCGTGATCAGATCGAGATTGGTCGAGAGCTTGGCGACGGCCGCGGCGATTTCGGCCGTGATTCCGCGTCCGGCGGCGAGGATTTGATCGCCGCTTGTATCGTCGCTTAAGAGCCATTCGCGAAATTCACTGACGGTCATGTTGCGGCGCTTGTCGAATTCTGCTCCATCGATCGCGTCCGCAATCACCCGCGTGACGTCGTCTTTGTCATAGGGAACGACGGGGTTGTTGAACAGATCGGCGAGCGTCAGATCGGCGAGCACCATTTTGGCCGCAATGCGCTCGCGCTCCGAGCGCGCGGCGATTCCCGCGAGCTCATCGCCGGAGCGGGCCTCGTTGGCACGCGCGAGGACATCCTTGACGCTCCGGAAGCGATAACTTTTGCTGAAGAGGCGAGTCGCGAGTTTCATCGTGGAGCGGCTCGGGAATTATCATTCCTAGAAGTGGAACACGCGGCACGACGCGATAAGTCCGCGCGACCATTCGATAAGCTCGAGCACGTAGGCGGGATTGCCGCCATCGATATTGGAATGGCGCCGATACTCGACCGCGGCGCGATCGCCCTGTTCGGTCGAAGTCAGGATTTCGAAGTGGAGCTGCTTGTAGCGGGCGAGGCCGCGCGCGGCGTAATCGCGGATTTCATCGCGGCCGTGGAGGATGGTGCGGCCGAGCTCAGGCCATACGCGCGCAATCAGCGAGCTCTGATGCGTGCCGGTCTGAGAGTACATCGCGGCGACACGATCCGGATCGCGGCTTTCCCAGACAATCTTCCAGTTGTCAACGCGGGCGGTGATTCGGGCCATGCGACGAGCCTAGCGTTAAGGGCGATGCTGAGAAAATGGGGGACTTGACGGTCCCATCAGGCTAATAACTTGCCAGTCGGCCTACACGATGGTTGACAGGATGTTCGTACCTTAGTCCGCGCTACTATAGCCGCCGTACCGGAACGCGCCGGGCGGAAAGACCCGAGCAGAACAATTCCGATCAGAAAGAGATCGCGAGCCTGCACGAGGGTCAGGACACGATTCTGAACGTGCAGCGCGAGACATTGAAGTCTCTCGACCTGACCAACATGTTGCTGTTGCCGCGACGGTCCTGATGGCGATCGTGACGACCTTCAGCGCATGGACCTCGTGGCGCATCGCGCATCTGACCTAGGAATTCTACTCGACATCGAATCGTCCCTATCTCGGCGTCGCTTCGATGAGGCTCGATCGTTCCGACCCCGATCTTCCCACGGCATGGGTCGAGTTCCGCAATTTCGGGAACATGCCGGCCGAGGAAAGCGTTATCGACGTGGCAAGCGAGATCAAGGGAAATGTCGTCGCCGATCCGTTGGGCAAGCGTCAGGTGGTGTGTCGCTCGGCGTGCTTTTCGCCCGACGCGCCATACTTTTTCGGCGCGATGGTTCCGTCGCAATACCTGAAGCCCGTTCTGAGCGGAAGCGCGAAGCTGGTGGTGATGATCGAAGCGAAGTACAACGATATCGACTTGCGGCCGCACTGTTACCAGACGCGCAATGCGTACATGTCGTTCCCCGACAAGTTCGATCCTGACGGCGGCAGCAGCAGCAGCTGCAACGATGCGATGCCGACGTACAGTTCGCGGACCACCATCGACAGGTCGTGGGCTCGGAACACCCGAAGAACTGATCCGCCGCTCTCAGACGTGATTGCGGAGCATTAGCTCTTTCGGGTGTGGCTCCAGGTAAACCTGCCCTTGCAGGTACGAGATCGCGAAACGGTTCACGTGATGGCGAATCAGCGTGAGCGGAACCACCAGGGGCACGAGACCGTTGCGATAGTCCTCGATTAGTTGCACCAGCTCGGCGCGCGATGCGGCGTCTAGATGCTCGCGCAGGTAGCCCATCGTGTGATGGAGCACGTTGCTGTGGCGCGCGCGCGTCGCGAGCTTGCGCAATGCGGTCATCATCTCGCCTTCGTAGCGTTCGCGAAGCTCGCCGCGCGGAATATCGCGCGCGCCCGCCACCAACCGGCCCAGTGCCGCGTAGGCCTTCGGCGAATGCGCCATCAACAGGAGCTTGTGCGCGGTGTGGAAGCGCACGAGGCCGCCGATCGTCCAGTCGCCGGAGAAGAACGAACGGAGCCGGTGATACGCAAAGACGCGCTCGATGAAGTTCTCGCGCAGTCGCCGATCGTTGAGCCGCCCTTCCTCTTCCGCAGGCAGATTCGGAAACCGTGCCATCAGCGCCGCCGCGAAAAGACCGACGCCGTCGCGCCGCGGCATTCCGGATCGATCGCAAACGCGGACGCGTTCCATGCCGCAGCTCGGCGAATCCTTCTTGAGCACGTAACCGCACAGGTCCTCATGCGCGAGCATCGCGGTGCGTCGCGCGGCGAACCGCTTCATCGACGCGGTGAGATCGCGGCCGGACTTGTTCGCGACCATCCGCACGTCCACGCCGTCGCGTTCGAGGCGCAGCGTCTCGCGCGGCACGCCGAGACCGATTTCAAACTCGGGGCACACGGTGACGAACT
>JASHQJ010000561.1 GCA_030037595.1 Candidatus Binataceae bacterium | reverse complement strand
CCTTTCACGTCGGTAACACGGGTTCAAATCCCGTCGGGGACGCTTTTTGGCTTTTCGACGCCTCTTGACGCCCACGGGCTCCGAAATCCGCCGCTTTTCCAGGGCTCGAAGGCAGTTTCAAGGCACCGTGGCAAGCAGCGAGGACCGGGGCGAACCGTCAGTTGACATCCAGGCGATATTGAGACTTGTAGGAGAATCCCGCCAAGTGTTTGCGCGCGTTCGTTGTTGGCGCGCTCGGTCGGCCGCGCTAGTCTCATTGGGCGTGCAGTGGATCAATGTACCCTAAGCGTCCGAATTGACGGGGCTTTCCCAGACCACGCTCCGGAATTACGTCCGAGCCAACCAATCAGATCTTGTCGCGAACGTTGACTTCTGCATCCGCCGCACCCGCGCCTATGCACGGCAGCGTAGACGTCTCTACTTCTCGGAGCGCGGCATTGAACGCATCATCATGGGCGCATATCGGGTCTTTAGCTGGAATTCCCGACCGCTCCCTCTCGAAGCGCGACGGTTCGATAATCCGCGAAGGTTGGCGGATGACGGTCAGTTCAGCCCGGTTCCCGACCGCGCCTCGTCTGTCGTTTTTCGGAACATCTAACACCTCGTCAACGAGCGACCTTGGCTAGGGAATTCGTTACCCGAGCAGTGCAGGAGATGATCAGGCGGCCGTGTGCGGCGCCTGGATGTCATTGCCGGTGTCACGACTTGTTGCCCGCCCTCGAAGTCATGCTTGCGACGCGAGAGGACGACATACGCAACCGACAAACGAAGCTTGGCAAAGAATACGACGCTCCGGACGAAGAGCGACTGACGTGGCTGCCGCGCGATGGGGGGCAGGCGGATCGGTGCAACGAGAATCGGTGAGCGCCCCACCGTCGAGACGGTCGCGCAGGAGGCCGAAGTCGGAGTCGGCACCATCTACCTCTATTTCTCTTCGCGCGACAGCCTGTACCTGAGCCTCATCGTGAGGCGGTCATGCACTTGAAAGCGCGTTATGTAGAAATCCAGGCGCGCGGGCTCGATCCGCTCGCCGAGTTACACGCACCGCCGCCTATCTCGACTATCTCGGCGGCTCGCAAGCAATCCTGCTGAGCCAGCCATGGGTCAGCTATGCACAGACCAGCCAGTTGCGCCACCCCGCCGAGCTCCGCCATTTCAAGCGCGCGATGGAACTGAGCCGCGAGGTCTGGGAGCTCTGGAAACGGACCGTCCAGCGCTTTATCGAAGCGGGCCTGATTGCAAACTCGATGGGCACCACTCGCACCGCCGCCGTCAATGGGGGACGGTCGCTGGCGCGTTCACACTGACGGGCGACGGCAGCTTCCGCGACAGAACCGGACTCAGCGCCGCAGAGTTCGTCGAGGATGCACTCAAGTCGCACTTGTCCGCGCGAGCTCAGTACGGCGCTTAGCGAAGCAGCCGCTAGGATTCCAATTCGGTGGGTCGTTGAGAGTACACGGGAAGTTTTTCCCGGCGTCGCTTTTTCGTTGGGACAAACTCTCTGGTGGGTTCAAGGTCGCTTCTGTTTCCTGCGGCCCGTGGTGATGCGCTCAGCCAGCACGAGCGCCGCGGCTCGTGCATCAAGACGGGCAATCTTTTGAGCGAATCGCTAACCCTCGGCCAGCTCATCGAGCAGTACCTTGGCCTCTGTCAGATCGGCGGTGTCGAAGCCTTCGGTGAACCAGTGGTAGATGTTGACGAGCGTTGAGCGGGCCTCGTCACGCCTGCCTTGCTTGGCAAGCAGTCGCGCAAGGCTCGTCGTCGCGCGAAGCTCCCATGACTTGGCTTTCTGTCTGCGGGAAGTATCTATCACGGTGCGAAAGGACGCTTCGACTTGCGACGCGTTTGAGAGTTTTTGCGCAAGTAGCAATTCTCCCTTCTGCGGATGGATTTCGGCTGTGTAGCACTGTTCGTCCTTCCTATCGATCACCAGTAATGCCTCATCGATTGCGCGAAGACCTTCCTCGAACTCTCCTTTCTTGCCCAGCGCCGTGGCAATCAACGCGAGGAAATACTCGGTGTCAGTTTCCGCGCCCCTCATTCTGAACTCCGCCAGATTGTGCCGCATCCGCGTGATGCCGCGTTCGAGGTTGTCCGCCGTTACGTCGCCCCATCCGAGGCAGATTTCGGCAAAGGGGCGCCGGAACGGATCCTCCAACTCATTACCCAGCGCCAGCGATGCCTCAGCACTCTCTTTTTCCAGTTCGAGGTCGCGGCGGAGATGATAAAAAACCATCGCAAAGTGATGCAGCATGAATAGAATGCCCTTAACGCTGGATTCACGAGTGAAGGTGTTTCTCATTCGCGCCAGAGCTCGGTCGGGATAGCCTAGGAACCACAGATTCCACGCCGAGGCAGCTCGATTGAACACATGATTCACGAACAGCCCAACATTGACCTTCAGCCTCGGTAGCGCGTGATAGGTTGCGATTACCCGCTCGAAGCCGGCAGCGGCCAATTCAAAGGGCCCCGAAAGCATATTGGCGAAAGCCAGAAAAAAAACTGGCTCCACAATATTTTCTGCCCTTCCGTGCAACTCGGCTCGTGCAAGCAGTTCAGTCGCAATTTCGCGCGCCTTGCGGAAGTCACGAGCCATAAAAGCGCGCAGGAGGGCAGAGAGCGCCTCCCAGGATTTTTTCCAATCGATCCGGGGGCGCTGGCAAAGCTCCATCGCGCGCGCCGCTGACTGCTCGACCTCGGGCGAGCCGGAACCCTTGATGATGCAGAGAGCCATCGTGCCCTGCGATTCTGAGATCCAACTCCAGTTCGGTTCGCTCCGCCAAGCAGTCTTTCAATTCGCGTTCTCTCTGGAACGGCGGAGAAAAATCGCAGCGATTGGCGGCTCTTCTCGCAATGTACTAACCTGATTGAACAGGCGCGCGTGAGGACGTCGCGACCAAGGTTGGCGAGGACGAAGGTGCGGGCGCTTGGCATCGAAGTGTTCTGGCACGGTTCCGCCTTGATCGCGACGAAAATTCCTTGTGGTACTAGTCGATGGTGGAAGGTAACAGAGTCAGAGTCTGGACGCTAAGGTCGTGAACCCTGAAAAGGTCAGCGCGATCATCTTCTTGTGCATATTTGGCGGCGCGATAGTTGGCATGTGGCTGCGTCGCGTCCTTCCCGAGCGTCACCTGGACGCCGAGACCAAAGATTTGGTCAAGCTCGGCGTAGGACTAATCGGCACAATGGCAGCGTTGCTATTGGGTCTGCTGGTGGCATCCGCCAAGAGTTCCTTCGACACCCGCGCTAGCGAACTAACTCAGATGGCCGCCAGCGTCATCGTGCTCGACCGCGTGCTCGCTCATTACGGACCCGAAACCGCTGAAGTACGTGGCATCTTAAAAGCTGCAGTTGCGCGGAACGTCGAGCAGATATGGCCGCAGAACGGCAAAGAAGGTGGGCTTCCACCGCAATCTGGTGGAGAAATCATCTTAGACAAGATCGAGCAGCTGTCACCGAACAACGACTCGCAGCGCGCGATTCAGTCGCAAGCCTTCTCGTCGGCGATGAATCTCGCTCAGATGCGATGGCTTGTGTTTGAGCAGGGTGGGTCCGCGATTTCTACGCCATTCTTGGTTGTGGTGGTTTTCTGGCTCAGCATGCTCTTCGTCAGCTTCGGGTTGTTTGCGCCGCGCAATGCTACTGCAGTTATCGTGCTGTTGGTCAGCGCCTTATCGGTTGCCGGTGCACTTTTTTTGATTCTGGAACTCGATCACCCTTTCTCCGGATTAATTCAGATTTCCAGCACGCCTCTGCGAAATGCGCTTTCGGTACTTGGAAGATAACGAGTCGAACTTAGGTGCTCCACTCAGGTGAAAGGTGCTCCCGCCTGCCGTGAAAAGGCAAAGGTTTCTGGTTCAGGGAGAGTTGAAAGAAGATCCGACCGATTTGGTAGCGAACATGCTAGTGCATAACACTGGAACGATTGTCAACGGCGGAGTGCCTGGCCGTTGCTTCTCAAAACCTGGTCCACGTCATTTTGCGAGCGTGCGGCTGTGAGGAATCTCGGTGCGATGCGGCGGACCTCGCATCTGCGCTGA
>JASHQJ010000560.1 GCA_030037595.1 Candidatus Binataceae bacterium | reverse complement strand
GCCCGCCTCACGGATGCGCTGAAAGGCTTGTTCGAACTCGGCGGGAGTCATCGAGAATGCCAGATGTTCGTTGCCGCCGGTGCCCCAGGGCGCGAGCTGAATCACAAAATCCGGCGTGACTCTGATCACCGAGAATGGTGGCCGCTCGCGCTCGTAGTCGAAGCCGAGAATGCGAGTGTAGAAATCGACGCTCGCCTTCAGGTCGTTCACCGCTAGAATGATGTGGTCGATCTGTGCCGGCATAACGCGATTGTCTCCAAGATCGGTTGCGACGTCAGGCCAAACTAGCATTAAGACAACTAAGGCGCGCCTGCGGCAAATCGTCATTCGATAACGAAAATGCGTCAGCGGTTAATCCAATCGTCGCGGACTCTTTGACCTCACGGTGTGGGATAGGCGAAGGTCACGATGCGCGCGACGGCGAGTCGGAGCCCGCGCCGGAGGAGATCATGCCGCGACTCAAACAGGTGAGCCTCGCCGAGGCGACGCCCGAAATCAAAGAAATCTACAACCAGTTCTTCCACGGCCGCGATCCGGTTGCCGAGCCCGGCACTGACACCGGCACGCCGGGAGACTACTGGACGACGTTCGCGCTCGTACCTGATCTTCTCTTCCAGGCGCGCAATACGCTCGGCGCGCTGCTGCAGCCCGGGCGTAAGTTGCCCGCTCCGCTCCGCGAGCTCGCGATCGTCCGCACCGGTATAGTCGGCGATTCGAAATTCGAGTACTCGCAGCATCTCAAGGTCGCGCGCCTGGTCGGAGTTTCCGCAGACAAGCTGGCTGCTATCAAATCGTGGGTGCTCAGCGACAAGTTCACGCCGGCGGAGCGCGCCGTGATGCAGGCGACCGACGAGCTCGTCGGCCGCAACCTGGTCGAAGATCAGACCTTCGCCGCGCTAAAGGAGCATTTGGCCGACGATCAAATCCTGGAGCTGTTCTATGTGATCGGGCTCTGGCGGATGCACGGGATGATCGTGCGCGCGCTTCATCTCGAGTACGACAACGACACGACCTCGCGGATGACGGAGGTCCCGGCGCCGCTGCCGAAGGAGTGAATCAGCCGTTCGCGCCGAGGAGCTTGAGCACTTCGGCGCGGCCCCATTCGACCTCGGCGCGATGCCGATTTGCCATCGCGGTCAGATAGTCGTGAATCGGACCCGATGCCGGCGCGAGGGCGAGCGCCACTTCGGTTTTGCGCGCGGCCCATTCCTGTCCACGCGAGAGGAGAGCGAGCCGCTCACGCAGCGTTTTGAGCGCGGCAACCTTGCCGGCGAACGGCCCGACGCGCGTCGATGGCGTGCCGCCGTTGCTCTGAATCAGCGCCTCGAGTTCCTCTGCATTGCGCCGCTCGACATCGCGCGAGCCGGAGAGAAACTTGCGCAACTCTTCAAGCTCGACTTCCTTGATCAGTTGTTCGAGCGCGGCGACACCCGCCCGTTCCGATTCGAGCAGCAGGTTGAGTGCGTCTTCGAGCGGCTTGTCCACGGCGCGAATCTAGTAAGCGTCCCCCGCCCGCGCAAGGCATGATCGGATTGCGTTCAACGGTGCGAGTTCAGACCCTGGCTCGTCGTGGATGCTGAGACGCCTTGCGAGCGGAGCGGCTCTGCTGCCGTTCCCGTTCAGCGAAGTAAAAACCGACGAGCCCGACTACGAGCACAAAGCAATTGGGATTGAAACTGCCCAGGCTAGGTCCATGACTAATCCACTGCTTGCTGCGACATCGCGGGCTCGGGTTCGACAAGCTTCAGGCGGCGCGAGGCGAGCGACTTGCCGCGGAACCAGTTCTCGATATCGTCGAAGATCGAGTACGCGACCGGCGTCACCAGCAGCGTGATCAGGAGACATAGCGTCTGGCCGCCGATCACCACCACCGCAATCGCGCGGATCGAGCTGTCACCCGCCCCCTGCCCGAACAGCACCGGCAGCATACCGGCCACCAGAGCCGCCGTGGTCATCAGGATGGGCCGCAACCTGTCCCGATTCGCGGTCAAAATCGCCTGCCGGCGCGGCATCCCCGAGCGCAGCAGGTTGAGCGTCTGATCGATCTGCAGGATCGAATTCTTCTTGACGATTCCGAACAGCAGCAGGATGCCGAGCGTCGAGAACAGCATCAGGTTGTCACGGAAAATGAATAGCGAGATCAGCGCGAACGGCACCGCGAGCGGCAGCGACAGCATGATCGTGATCGGATGCACGAAGCTTTCGAACTGCGCCGCCAGCACCATGTACATGAAGATGATCGAAAGCGCGAATGCGACCAGGAATCCCGTCACCATCTCGCCGTAAATCTTGCTCTGGCCGCCGAACGCCGTGATGTAGCCGGGCGGCATGTGAATCGACTGCACCTCGCGCGTCACCGCGTTCATGACCTTGTTCATCGCGAATCCGGGCGCGAGGTTGAACACAATCGAAATCTGACGCTGGCGATCCTGGCGATCGATCTGCACCGGGCCTGTGCCATGGTTGAGTGATGCGACGTTGTCGAGCCGCACCTGCCCGACCTTTGACGAGGGAATCGTAAGCCCGGCGATTACCGTCGGGTCGTTGCGATCCTGGTCCGCGAGCTGGAGCCGCACGTCGTAGGTGTCCTGACCTTCGCGGAAGCGCGTGACGACATCGCCCTGCACCATCGTGCGCATCGTCTGCGCGATATCATCGACCGAGACTCCGAGGTCCGCGGCCTTTTGCCGATCGATATTCACCTGGAGCTCAGGCAGGCCGCCCTCGTAGCTCGAATCGAGATCGACGATCCCGGAAATCTGCTTGAGCCGCGCCATCAAGCGGTCCGCGTAGTCGCGCAGCACGTCGAGGTCCGGACCGCGCATGTCGTACTCAACTGCAACTTCGCGATACCCGCCCTGCTCCCACGGCTTGATCGCATCAACGCTGATCCTGAGCGCCGGGAAGACGTTCAGCCGCGCGCGCGCATCGGCCATGATCTGCTCCTGCGAGCGCTGGCGCTCGTTCAGCGGGGCGAGTTTCGCGACCACCTGCGCGACAGTCACGCGATCGTCGCCGTTGGTGTCGCCTACGGTCGTGAAGATGTCGCGAATCTCGGGAATCGCATGCAGCCGATCTTCGATCTGCGCGACGATCTCATCCGTATGCGCAAGCGAGTAGCCGGGCGGCGTGCGAATATTGACCGCGAATTCGCCCGAGTCGTCATCGGGCATGAACGACGCGCCAACCAGTTTGCCGAGGAACGGAATCGAGAGCACCAGCGCGATCGACACCGTGACGATTACCCACCGATGGTCGAGCGACCAGCGCAGCGCCAGGTCGTAGTAGTCCTCGATGAACTTGAAGATCGCCCAGTCCTTCGACTTGTGTTTGATGCCGCCCGCTTTCAGATAGCGCGAGCAGAGCATCGGCGTGAGGGTGAAGCCCACCAGCAGCGAGACCATGATCGCGAACGCCATCGTGAGGCCGAACGAGTTGAGAAAGCGGCCCATCACGCCGTGGATGAACGCGACCGGCACGAAGATCACCACCAGTGAAAGCGTCGTTGCGCTGACCGCGAGCCCGACCTCGGCAGTCGCCGCCTTGGCCGCCGCCATCGGGTCCATGTGCTTCTCTTCGATGTAACGGAAGATGTTTTCGAGCACGACGATCGCGTCGTCGATCACGATTCCGACTGCGAGCGTTAGCGCGAGCAGCGTCATGCGGTTCAGTGTGAAGCCCATCCAGAGGATCAGCGAGTAGGTCGCGATGATCGAAACCGGAATCGAGACCGCCGCGATAATCGTCGAGCGAATCGAGCCGAGGAAGAAGAAGACGACGATCGCGGCGCAGATTCCGCCCATCACGAGGTGCTCCTGCACCGTGTGGACCGCTTCGCGGATAAATTTCGATGAGTCGCGCGAGTAAATCACGTCAACTCCCGGGGGCAGCGTGCCGCGGATTTCTTCGAGGCGTTCCTTGACGCGATCGACGACCTCGATCGTGTTCTGGCCCGACTGCTTCTGGACGATCAGTGAAACGGCGTTGCGATTATCCCAGCGCGAGAGCGAGCGCGGCTCGACCACAGAATCCTCAACGGTCGCAACGTCGCCGATCGTGATCGGCCGGTTGTCCGATTCGCTCACAATTATCTTGGCGAAGTCCGGCACCTCGGTGATGCGTCCGAGCGTCCGCAGCATCTCCTCCGACATGCCCTGCTTCATGCGGCCGCCGGGATACTCGACGTTCTGGCGCGCGAGCGCGGCGCCTACCTGCTGGATCGTCACGCCGGTCGCGTGCAGCTTATCGGCATCGACAGCGATATGAATCTCGCGCTTGCGCCCGCCAACGATATCGATCGAGCCGACGCCGTCCACGGATTCGAGGTTCTGCTTGAGGCGCTTGTCCGCGATCTCGGTCAACTCTTTCAGGCTCTGGTAGCCGGTCACCGTCATGGTGAGGAT
>JASHQJ010000559.1 GCA_030037595.1 Candidatus Binataceae bacterium | reverse complement strand
TCAGGATCTCCCATGTGCGGCCAGAGCGAGTCGATATAGTCGTCGCCGTCGGCTTGAGCGCGGTCGAAATAAACAATCGGCCACTGGCGGCTTTGCGCGGCGGCTCTCAGTTTGCGATTGGGGTTGACGCACACCGGATGACCCAGTGCGGCGAGGAACGCGAGGTCGTAGTGCGAATCGGCGTAGCCCCAGCAGTCGCGCAGATCGCTGCCGTGCGCGGCCGCGAACTCGGCACACCATTCGGCCTTCTCGTCGCTCGCCATGACGGGTTCGACGAGACGGCCCGTCGCTTTGCCGGAGCGATAGACGAAGTGGTTGGCGGCGAAGTGCTCGACGCCGAGCTCGCGCGCGAGTGGCGCGACGACGAAGTCGGGTGAGCCGGTAACAATCACGGGTTCGATGCCGGCGTCGCGATTCGCGTGCAGCATCGAGACGGCGTGCGGATAGAGATGCCTGCGCAGCACCCGATCGCAATACTCCTCGCCGATTGCGAGTAGCCGATCGTGCGACACGCCGCGGAAAGCCTCGAACATCACGGTGTTGAGGAGCCTGCGATCGCGCTGCTCGGCGCGGTAGAGGCGCGGTGCTCGTGCGGCGAAGGAGAGCAGGTAGGAGACGCGATTTTTCCATTCTCCCAGGTTGGCGAGCATGAAGAGCGTTGCATGCACGAGGTTGAGGTCGACGAGCGTGCCGTCGAGGTCATAAAACGCAAACCGCTTCTGCGTCGCGCGCGCGAGGCGCGCCGGCTTTGGTCCTGAAACTGACATGTCAGTCTAGTTTTGGCCCAAAAAAAGAACCGGCCCGGCCGCCGTTTTCGCCGTTGTGCGCATGCCCGAGACCCGGGCTCGCGAGCAACTCCGGACGCGCCACCCCGGTCAGCCCAAAGTTCAGGATTTCCTCGACCACCGCGTCGACCGATGCTTCTCCACTTGGCGATACCATCGCGATGACTTCCTTGATACCGCCCAGGATCGCATACGACATGATGCGCGTGTCGGCGTCGCGCACCAGCTTCATCTGCACACCGAGGTCAAGCGACCGCTGAATCAGCGCTGCGACGCGGTCGTAAAACGTCTGGATTTGGTCGTCAAGCTCGCGGTCGAAGCCGGTGGAGTGGTGCAGCAGAATGTCGGTCAGCTCGCGCTCGGCGAGAAGATAGCTCACGACACGAACCAGGTTCGCGCGAAGCTGCTCGACCGGGTCGGGCTCGCCCGGACCGACCTTGAGCCGCAGGACGCGGACGGTCAGTTCGCTAACCACCTGCTGCAACAGTTCCTCGAAAAGGTCGCGCTTGTTTTCGAAGTAGAGATAGAACGTTCCGCGGGCGATACCGGCGCGCGAGATAATATCCGCGACGTTGGTGCGGTGATATCCTTTGCGCGCAAAGATTCGCTTGGCATGGCGCAAGACCTGCGCCCGCCGTGCCTGGCGTTGCATCCCCGGCGTCTCCCTCGGGCCGGTTTCACGCTAATGACGAAGGGGCGGAGAGTCAAACCATTACACCGCGGTTACAGACAGGCGATTGGTATCGCGTAAACAAAGAGCGTTTGCTATGCAGCCAGCTCTAGCGAAAGCGCTCTAAAACGAATCAAATGAAGAGTCTGAGCGCGAACATCTCGGGAGATCGAAAATGGACGAAACCGCATTTTGGAAAAAAGTTCACCAGGTAGCTTCCAAGGCGACCTGGGCTTACCTCGCCACCGCGGTCGACAGCCAGCCCAAGGTGCGCGTCATCCATCCCGCATTTGAGGGCGAACGTTTATGGGTTGCGACCGGCCGTTCCTCGCACAAAGCGAAGCAAATCGAGCGCAATCCGCGCGTCGAGTTGTTCTTTCAGATCGGCCCCGAGATGGTTCATTTGACCGTTACCGGCCGCGCGAAGTTCATCGATGACAAGGTTGAGAAGAAGCGCGTCTTCAGCGGCAAGGTCTTCGACTACGATCTCGCGCAGTTCTGGCCCGGCGGCCCAGAATCCACGGACTTTGGCCTCTTGCTCGTCGCGCCGACGCGAATCGAGCTTACGTCACTCTCGGAGATGACGGCAGGCACGCCGCCCGAGGTTTGGCGCCCGAAGAAAGCGTAGCGCCCTGTCACGGCGCAGCTTCTCTCTGGCATACGACGTTCAGCACGGACAACGGATTGATCGATGTCGCATAGTTCATCTTGCCGGAAGTGTCGGTCACGATGACCTGTGACTCAGAAGTGACAGGTGGGCGTGCGGGTGAGAAGAATTGGAAGCATCCGCGCGGCGATTCATTCAGGATGAGCTTCCATGAGGCGCGTTCCGTCCCGACGCCATTAGTTCCAATCGAATAGGCGCCGGATACCATCTGCAGCTTGCACACCATCATGCCGTTCGGCTCCTTGATGATGTGCGTCCAGGTCCCAGAAGTCAGGTTGCCTTTGCCGTCGGCGACGAGACGCATATCGCCGCTGGCACCCGGCGAGAACGAGTCCTTGACGGTTGGCGGCAGCGGAAACGCAGTCAACGCGCAATGATAGTTGCCCATGATCGAGCTGTCGCTGAAGGTCGGCGGAGTAAGAGCGTCTCTCTCGCCCTCTGAGATGTAGTCTATCGGAGTAGCCGGCCTTCCTGACAAAAGCTCGGCCGTATTCTCGCCGACTCGGTTGACGAATCGAGGCGCGGCCAGATCCATGCTGTCGCGGTTATAGAGCGCCACGCTGGCGTAATCCTTTTTGGGATTGAACAGCGCGATCGTGTTGTAGCCACCCGTTCCGCCTCCGTGGCTGTACTCCCCAGTCTTGGCTTCAAAGTTCCAGGCGAGTGCGATCATGACGTCGCCATTCAGCCTCACCTTTGTACGCAACTCATGATCCAGCTCGATTGCGGCAGGCAGCGTCGCCGCCGGCGAACCTGGCGCCGCACCGGCAGCGTATTTCTCCGGATGCATATTCGCGTCGAGGTAAGTCAGCAGGTCTGCTGCAGTTGATTTGAGTGCACCCGCACTCTCGAAGACGCCAAAGTCCCACGGACTCGTCGGGTTAAAGTCTGTGTCAAAACCCTGGATCAAGCGCGTCCGCGTCTCGGGACTAAGAGACAACACGGTCTCAGTCATGTGTAGGGGGCCGGTGACCTCGGTGGCAAGCAGTTGCGAGTAGGGCATACCGGCGCGCACCGAGAGCGCATACCCGAGCAGCGCAAAACCAAGATTGCTATAGCAGTAAGCAGGAATGGAAGGTTTGGCGACGCCATTGTTCTTCAGGAACTCGCGCAATTCGGACACGCCAAAGTCGCCGTACGGATTGGCGGGATTCTTCGGTTTGAAGTTATCCGGCATCCGCGGCAATCCCGAGTGCTGCGTCGCCAGATCGAGTAGCGTGATCTCCGGACCGTTGGGCTTGGCGACGAAGCCGGGCGGCAGAAGCTCGCGGACCGGCTCATCGAGCCTGAGCTTCTTCTGCACCACCATCTGCGCCAGGATGAGCCCGGTAAAGGTCTTGGTGATCGATCCGATTTCGTAAATTGAATCAGGCTTGGCGGCGCCGTAAGCGAAGATGCGGCGCTGACCATGATCAAGAACGCCAACTACCAAGCCGCCACCTCCGCTCGCTTTGCTGAGGTCCCCGGTCTGGAGCACCGGCGCCATCTCGCGTTGAAGCGCCGGTCCGAGCTGGTCGAGCGTTAGCGCGTGCATGGCAGGCGCGGGAGTAGGCGTAGGCATCGCAGTCGGCATCGGCCCGGAGCCCTCGCGGAGGAGTTTCAAGGGGAAAGCGACACCGCTTTCTGTCCACGAGCCGGAAATCGAGTTGCCGTCGTCACTCAGCTCTCCGCTGTAAGTGACGCCAGCGGCGGGGACCTGGAAGCTGAACCTGTTTCCCGCGAGCGCAACTTTGTCGGCGGCGATATTAGACGTGTGATCATCCAGGTAGTCGATTGTTCCTCGAAGTTGCGCGTCGGATCGCGTTTTGACGTGCAACGCCAGACGATACGAGCGTCCAAGCGTCATGAGAGCTCCCTTCCAGGTACCGACCATTGCGCCAAGATTATACGCCACCGGCGGGCCGCTCACTCGGGTGAGGTCAAGAACTAACGGCGTCCCCTGGTTCCACGTCCCGCTGATGGATTTGCCATAGCTGTTCACGGTTCCGTCATAGGTGCCGTGAACGACAGGCACTTCGAAACTGAAATTGCTGCCCTTCAACACCGCCTTCGCGCCGGGCAGCCCGAAAGCTTTCTGATCCACGCTGTCGAGCGCGACAATCAGATTGCCTTTGGAGTCGCGGCTGATGTGCACGATGGTGTGCAGTGTGCCGGCGAGTACGCCTTTCCAGTCGCCGGTGATATCGATTGATTTCGTCGATGGTGACCTGAGGTCGATCGCAACGCCGAGCCACAGAAGCGCAAGCGCTACCAGCAAAAGAATTACGCCGCCTCTGATGGTCAGGATTCTGCGGGCCATGCGACTAGTCCCTTCCAAGGTTGGGCCGAGACTAGCTCATCCAGTATGACTTGGACAGACAGCTAGCCGTAAAGTCACCGCGCGAGCCGCCTCGACGCATTGAATTTGCAGTTCAACAGATGCTCACGGGCGAGCAACTCCGCCCCAGCCTAAAATCGAAGCGCGTAGGCCGCTATCTTCTCGAGGGGCCTTTTCCTATAAGTCTCCCAACATGCGCGCCCAACCTGAGGAGACCTCTTCATGGCAGACCGGCAGGTAACGACTATCAAAGGCGCCGCCACTACGACGACCGTCCTCAAAGAAGCGGCTATCCAGGAATTTAAAGCCGCCCTCCGGGGTTAATTGCTGCGGCTTGGCGAGCCCGGCTATGAGGACGCGCGTGCCATCTGGAACGCCATGATCGACAAGCGGCCCGCGCTCATTGCGTGTTGTAGCGGCGCTGCCGATGTGATCGCGTCGGTCAACTTTGCGCGCGCGCATAATTTGCTTCTGGCGGTGCGCGCTGGCGGCCACAACATAGCGGGCAATGCGACCTGCGACGGCGGCTTGATGATCAACTTGTCGCGGATGAAAGGTCTCAGGGTTGATCCCACCCATCGGACCGTCCGTGCCGAGCCGGGACTCACCTGGGCGGAGTTCGATCAGGAGACCCAAGCCTTTGGGCTTGCGACGACCGGAGGCCAAATCTCAACCACTGGTATCGCGGGACTCACTCTGGGAGGGGGATGGGGTTATCTTGCGCGTCAGCACGGTCTTTCTTCGGATAACCTGCTCTCAGCCGATGTTGTTACCGCCGCCGGCCGCCTTGTAACCACCAGCGCGTCTGAAAACGAAGATCTTTTCTGGGGGTTGCGTGGCGGCGGCGGCAACTTTGGTGTTGTGACTTCCTTGGAGTATCGGCTTCATCCGCTCGGCAAGGTGATGGCGGGGCTGGTAGCATTTCCAATCGAAAAGACAAGGGAGGTGCTCAGGTTCTTCCGCGACTTTACCGGCAAAGCTCCAGACCAACTCGCGTCCGGCGCAGTCATGATCACCCTGCCCGATGGACCCGCGATCATAGGAATCGGCGTGTGCTACAGCGGACCGCTCGAAGAGGGCGAGCGGATCCTTAAGCCACTTAGAAGCTTCGGCACGCCGCTGATCGACCAGGTCGGGCCGATGCCTTACACAGGGGCGCAGAAACTAATCGACGGTCTCTATCCGTCGGGAAATCAGAACTACTGGAAGTCAAGCTTCTTCAAGGAGATGAGCGACGAAGCGATCGACACGATCGCCGCCCACTGCTTGAAACGTCCTTCCCCGATGTCTCATTGCGTCGTTGAACATCAACTCGGTGGTGCTGTCCGCCGGATAGACGCCGATGCGACCGCCTTCAATCATCGCGACGCCGAGTACAGTTTCCTTTGTATCGGTGAATGCGCTGCCCGGGCTGACGCCCAAAGTTGTGTGCGGTGGGCGCGCGAGTTCTGGCAGGCCATGCAGCCGTACGCGAGCGGCGCCGTGTACGTTAACTACCTTGGACAGGAGGCCGACGAAGGCACCGAACGGATCAAGGCAGCCTACGGTCCGAAAAAGTTCGAGCGGCTGGCCGCACTCAAGAAGAGATACGATCCGACCAACCTGTTTCGGCTGAACCAGAACATCAAGCCCCTGGCTTGATGTTGAACGCCCGCGGGAAGAATCAAGAGGCGGGTGCGGTCGAGCGGACAAACCACACATCCAAAACGCCGACTTTGCCGCTCGAGATGTCGCGGAGGCCCGCCTCACTCAGCTCGGGAATATCTGCTGGATGCTGCAGTGGGCGTGATTGCGATGATGTCCGATGCGGTGCCGGCGCTCTGATTCGCCGCCGCCGAAATCGATCGCGAGCATGCTGCCTCCCGGCTTCAGCACGCGGCGGACTTCCTGCAGTCCCTTGCGCCGCGTCTGGTCGGGCAGAATGATGCGGCATCGCGGAGCTGACCACCACGTCGAAAATTGCATCAGGAAAGGGCATTGCCTCGATTGCGGCCGTGTCAAAAGTGATCTCGAGGTTCGCGCGCGAGGCTTTCTTGCGCGCCCGCGCGATCATCGCGGGCGACGCTTCGATTCCGTAAACGTTGCCTTCCCTCCGGACGTGGCGCTTCGCGGCCGTAGTCAGCGTCCCTGTGCCGCAGGCGACGTCGAGCACTGATTCAGCCCGGCTTCAGATTGGCGAGCACGATTTCATCGCACGCTCGCGCCGAATGAAAGGAACCAGAGCGGCAAATCGTATCGAAAACGCCCAGTGAATGATGCGGCCGGCGGTCTCGGGCCGGGGTTTGTGGACGGCGCTCGATTTTCCGCGAAGCCATACGTGCGCATAGGTCACAATCGACGCAGCTCCAAGCGCGACTGCTATCCAGTGCAGGGCGAAGTGGACCGCAAGCAGAGTCGCGGCAGTGCGGCGCCAAACCAGAGCCATTTCCGTCCAAGGAAATAGACGGCGACCGCGGCCATCGAGAGGATCCAGACGATCACAGCGGCAATCAGCGGTACGTGGCGATGTTTTCTAAGTCGCTCCTACCTTCAACGCTCATCGATGCTCGTCGTGATCGGCGCCGATACTGACGCGCAGCGCCGACAACTGGGCAGGTGATGCGACGCGTCGTCACGATAGCGCGCCATAAGCTTCGCGGCTTTATCGATGGAGAGTGAGCCATCGAGCGCGATGCTGGCATCGGCGTGAAGTCGATGATCGATCGAGCGCGCGCGTATATCGCCGACGCTGCGGATGCCCTCGACGTGTTGGCCGGCGTGGCGGAGCTCGGCCGTCAAGCCGGCGACGCCGTCGAGGATGCGCGCAAACACAGTGCGCGCGGAATCGAACACCATTACGAAAATAAGGATCGTGATTCCGAGCGCTATGATTGGATCGACGATCGGGTCGCCCAATTCACCGCACCGGCTCCTGCGGCGACCGCGAGGCTTGCGAGACCGTCAACCCGTGCATGAGGGCCGTCCGCTACGAGTGCCGCGCTGTGGATTTTGTTGCCGGCGCGCATACGGATACAAGCGGGCGCTTCGTTCGCGATAAATCCCGATGATGCCAGCGCCCGCGACCGCGCCCAGGGCGCCGATCGGCTCCGGACTGAAAATCCGCTGCACCGCTTCGTAAGCGATCGCGAGCGCACTCGAGAAAATCACCAGCATGATCGCGATACCGGCAAGGTCCTCGACTCTGCCGTATCCGTAAGTCAAACGATAAGTCGGCGCGCGGCGGCTCATCACGAAAGCGATCGCGAGTGGAATAGCAGTGCAGGCGTCAGCCGCGTTGTGGATCATGTCGGCGAGCAGGCCGGTGCTGCCGGAAAGGATGACGACGCCGAGCTCGACTAGCGCGGCGAGGCCGAGCACCACGCCGTGCGTATGTGTATGGTGGTGCGCAACCGAATCAGTTTGTGCGCGGGTTACAGAATTCATTTGCGGACACTGCGGTGCCCGGCACGCGCGCGTAAAGAATCGCGCCTCAGAGATACTTCGTGATTTCGCGGAACTCGGAAAGCGAATCGCGCGCGGCGCGCGGCACCGCGCCGACCGCGTCCTCGAGGCAATTGTCGATGTGATCCTGGATATAGATGCGTTTGGCGATCGTGAGCGCTTTCTCGACCGCGTGGAGCTGCTGCGAAACGTCCAGGCAATCGCGTTGCTCTTCGATCATATCGATGATGGTCCGGAGGTGTCCGGCGCCGCGCTTGGGGCGGTTGACGACATCGCGGTGAGCGCTATGCGCGTGCGCCATCGGTACAACCTATCCCCGGGGGGGATAGGTCACCGACTGAAGAACGCGGCGAGGCTTAGGCTCGCGTCGTTCTCCGAAGAACTACCTGAGTGCGAAGATGCGGCCGCTCTGGGTCGCCACGTAGATGATTCCGCTGCTCGACGCCGCCGTCGCGATCGGACCGAAGCTTCGCGTTGACCAGGCGTACGCGCCGTCCGCGCCTAGCATCACCGCGAGGTCGCTCGAGGCCGCATCGAAGACGTCCGCATCGCCGACAGCTACAAGGGCTCCCGCGCTGGGCGGTACGCCGCTCTGCTGCCATAGCGTCTGGCCGTCGCTCGAGATCGCGTAGATCGAGCCGGCCGACACGTACACGGTGCCGCTGTCGCTGACGGTCGGGCCCGAGGCAGTCGGGCCGGGGAGTGCCAAATGCCAACTCGGCGCGCCCGTGCGCGCGTCGAGCGCGTAGATCGTCCCGCTGCCGGAGCCGGTGTAAACGACGTCATTTTGAACCGCGAGAGCGCCCGAGAATCCTCCCGCTGGCGTGAAGCTCCACGACGCGGCACCGTCGCTTGCGTATGCCGTGAGTGCGCCCTCCGGTGCCGCAATTACGAGACCGGAGGAAAGTGGCGCAGAGGCGGCGATACTGCCGGTATCGACACTCCAATTGAGATGGCCTGAGTTGCTAACCGACGCGAGTCCGGTCGCTGTCTGGAGGTAGATCGCGTCCGATGCTGCGATCGGTCCGACTGTGCTGCTGACCGGCGTTTGCCACGCGAGGGTGCCGTCGGACTTGAACGCATCGAGATTCGCGCCATCGAGGGCAAGGACGAGGCCATTCGACGTCACGACCGGAGCGAGCCCGCCCGCCGGATGGCGAAAGATTTCCGTGCCGGTCGAATCAACCGAGTACAGGAACCCGTCGCTCGAAATGAAATCGATTGCACCGTTTGAATCGGGCACGATACGGCCAGCGACCTGCGCACCGACCGTGAACATCCAGGTCACGACGCCCGCGCTGCTGGGAACGGCCGCAGGCGCGAGCATCTCCGCCGAGGCCGCCGCCTTCGATTTCGGCGTTGCCGTAGCTGTCGGCGCCTGCGTGGGGCAGGGCGGGCACGGGCCGCCTGGTGCGACAGTAACGCCGACGGGAGTCGTCACCTTGTTGCTGTTGCTCGCGGCCACGCACGAGCATCCTGGCGCTATCGCGAGATAGAGGCCGGGTGTAGAGGAGGGTGCCTGTGGCGGTTGCAATACCGAAGGATTCTGCGAAGTGAAGACCGTTCCGGTTGATGCGGTCAGATCCTGAACGGTTATGTCCGCTGGATGGTTGACCTTAAAGAAGAGCCCCTGCACGCCGTACTGAGCAGTCTCGGAGACGGAGATTTCTGTCGATGTCGCGACTGGACGCGCGGTCATCGTCGGCGTCGGCGTTTTGGTCCCCTTGGTGGTGCTGGGCGTCGGGGTCGGTGGAACGGGTGAACCCTGGTAGATGATGAGCTGCGACAACTCAACCGCGACTGACGAGGTAGCTCCGCCGCTCGAGCCGCCGCTGCAGCTGAGGAGCAGTGCGCCGAATACGAACAGGATAACCGGAGCAATGATTAGGGATCTGATACGCCAAGACATCGAGGCGAAACGATGA
>JASHQJ010000558.1 GCA_030037595.1 Candidatus Binataceae bacterium | reverse complement strand
CGGAGACCGCGATTCTCGCAGCGCTCATTCTCGCGCTGAGCCCCCTCTTCTTCGGCTTCGCGCGCTTCGCAACTCTAGACCCTGCGTTGGCGTTTTTTCTCACCGGCGCGCTTGGTGCTTTCTATGCCGCAGCGCGGTCACCGGCGTTCGACTCGCGCGCCGGTCGCCCGTTGATGATCGCTTCCGCGGCGATGCTCGCGTTTGGCAGTCTCGCCAAGGGGCCCGTCGCACTCTTTCTCGGCGCTGCGATCGCGCTTCTATGGCTCATTCTCGAAGGGCGCGTACGCGAAATCGCGCGCATGCCGATCATATGGTGCGTCGTCGTCTTCGTCGCGATCACGGCGCCTTGGTTCGTAATCATCGAATTACGCAATCCGGGCTTTCTTCATTTCTTCATCGTGCATGAGCATCTCGCGCGCTTCACCGCCTCCGAGGAGCACGGATGGGGTCCGTGGTTTTTCATTCCGATCGTTATCGGCGGCACGTGGCCATGGATTTTCTTCGCCCCGGCCGGTTTCAGCGCGATGTGCTCAAGGCGCGGCGAGAGCGGCGCTTCGGCTCTCTCTGATACGCGATTTTTGTCCATATGGTTCGCCCTGATTTTCGTTTTCTTCTCGATTCCACGGTCGAAGCTGGGCTCCTATATCCTGCCCGCGATCCCGCCGCTCGCGCTCCTATCCGGCTACGGCCTTGCTCAACTTCGTGCGATGGTTCCGGAAGCACGCCGGCGCCTCTTGCTCTGGTTTGTCGCAGTAAATTCGGCGGCCGCGCTCGTCGCCGTCGTCCTGGCGTGGAAATTCCTCTACCCGGTTCATCCTTCGCTTGCTCTCGACGGATGCCTGGTCGCAGCCTTCGTCGTCATAGGCGCGCTCTTCATGTACGGGACCGCGCGCGACGAGGGCCGCGTCGGCTACGGCATCGCCGCACTCGCGATTGCATCGATCGCCGTCCTGGGTCTCGGCGAGCGCGCGCGGCGCGACGCCGGTCCGCTAACGACTTACCGCGACCTCGCCGCTGTTGTACGGCCCTATCTGCACGAGGGATGCGTGCTCGGCTCTTATCGCCACTACGTGCAATCGACGCCCTTCTACACCAACTTCCCTGAGACGCGCGTCGAGTACTTCGGCGAACTGTCGGAGACCGGCCTTCCGGCGGAAAGAGGCACTAATTTCCTGATTGGCTCGGAGGCAAAGTTCGCCGAACTATGGAAAACGAACGCCTGCGTCATCCTGATCGTCAATCGGCGCGATCTCGACCATCTCGCGACCGGCCTCGAGCCGAAGCCGTCGATCCTCGGCTGCGAGGGCAAAAAGTTTGCGATCTTCAATCAGCCGGCGGCGACGCCGCCGGATTGTAAACAGGGCGCGCAATAGTGTGGATGCGCCCGCCGCACGCTACTTGGAAACCACGTGTGCGGGCGGTAGCTTTTCTCAAGGCATGCGTGTGATGAGGAAGGCCGCAGGCGCTGCTATCGCCGCGATTCTCGCGGGAATGCTGTGCGCGTGCGCGCCGATCGATCAGGATCGCGCGCAGCAGGCGTACGCGCAGGGACGTTACGATGATGCCGTCAACGACGTCACTGCGGCTCTAGCTCACGATCCCGGCAACCTCCAGTTGAAGAATCTCGCCGCGCAAATCTACACGCAGCGCGGCGTGCAATATTACAGGGGCGGTCAGATGCTGGCCGCGTCCAACGATTTCCACAATGCGATTGGCTATGACCCCACATATGCTCCTGCATACGACTACCTCGGGATGCTTTCCTTTCAGCAGCACAACTGGGAGGACGCGGTAAACTTCGGTGACAGGGCCGCCGGCCTCGACGGCAAACCCGACCCGGATTACGTGAACTCGGCTCGCAAGGAGATCCTCAAGGTGCGCTCGGGCGGCTTCAAACCGTACATCGTTCCGCAGTTGCCGCCGCCCCCGCCGCCCAGACCCTACTGACGGAGGACCACAAATCTGGGAAACTTCGGCGCGAGTATAGAAATAGAAGTGGCTGACAAGAAAACCCAAACATCCGCTCCGCCCCTCGCGGCGGCTGACGAAGCACAAAGCGATCAGTCGCTAGGCCAGTTGATGATCGAGGCGCGCGAGCGCAAGGGCATGTCGCGCGACGACGTGGTCCGCGACTCGCACCTGCCGCTCCACTACCTCAAGATGATCGAGAGCGACAACTACGGCGAGATCGCCGACCAGCTTTACGTACTGCCGTTCCTCCGCCGCTACGCCACTTTCCTCGGCCTCGATGCCGAAGAGGTCGCCTCGCGATTCGTGCGCGACGTGCAACGCTCCGAGACTAATATTGTGCGGATGTCCGAGCCGATCACGATGGTGGCGAAGAAGCGCGGAGCCTGGCGCGCGATCGCTATTGCACTCTTGGTGATCGCGCTGGCCGCGTTGCTCGCGGACCTTGCCTACCGCCGTTACGCCGAATTCAGGCAGGCGCTTGCGCCGTCGCCGGTCGAGTCTCCAATCCCGATGTCGAACTCGACGATAATAACCTCGGTCGCGCCCGCCAGCCCCGAGGCGCAGCCGTCCACGCAGAACGCCGCACAGCCGCCAGGTGTGCCGTCGCTTGCCGCGCACCTGCCGCCGGCCTCCAAGCCCGCGGCCGCTTCGTCTCATTCGATTACGGCGGTTCCACGCGCGGCGCAGTCGCGGATTCCAGAATCAGAAGTGCAGTAGCTGAATCCGGAATTGATCGGCCGAAGGCCTGTCAGAAACGCCCGTACGCGCGCCAGCATAATCAGCGCATCGAGGGTGAATCGCCCGCGCCATTCGATCGCCGCGCCCGCACCCGCCGCCTCCCAGGTGGTCGGCCATCCACCGTCGTCCGCTGCTGCGCCGCGAGTTCATCGAGGCGCGCATCGATGACATCATCGTTGAACGCCTGCCGCGCGATCGCGGCTGGCGTCGGGCATAGATTGAGCGGCGTCACGCCATAGCAGGTGTGATCCGGATACTTGAGAAACCAACGTGTCTCGTCCGCTTCTCGCGCAACTCAAAGCGCAACGTTGCGAGCGCGAGCGTGACCGGGTGCGTACTCGAGGAATCGAAGCGCGCAGGCCGTCTCGTGTGCATCGTCGAGACGTCGTTCGAGCCGCCGCCAGCACCACTCGGCTGCCCGCCAGAGCCATTGATGCTGGAGTCGTTGGTACACAAGCAGTCCGACCAATCCTGCCGTCGGATTCGGCGAGTCAGCCTCGAACGACGGATTGCCCCAGTGCGCTGCGCTTGGATAGTCGAGAATTTCCCTCGTCACGATTCCCACCACTCCGGCCGCGTCGGATTCGGAGGCGAGGTAACCACATAGCCCGCTCGCTATAGACCGATCGCGAACCCCAGCAAGCGTGATCAGCGCCAGCTCGCACGCAACACGCGTACTCGCGGTGCGCGGATATCGGCCTCCAGTGCGGTGCCGAAGCCGCAATCAGCATTTTGATAGGCGCGCAGCGCGGCTACGACGGTTCGCGGCGAGGGCGCCACGAACAGATGATTGAACAGCGCGCGCTCAACCAGGCGCGCGTTGCGCCACGCGAACTCGCCCGCTCGATCGAGCGAGACGGACGGCTTGGCGCTCATGGCTTCGGTTAACGCAGGATCGCGTTGGCAATTTCCTCGGCGACGAGCTTTTTTCCCTTGTTGATGCTGTCGCCGCCGTGCACAACGGCAACCACCTTGAACTCACCGGATGCGCCGCTGATCTCAGCGCGCGCCGAGATCACCGTGTCGTAAATCTGGCTCTTTGGAATCGAGTTGTAGGGCGAGTCGTTTTCGCGTCTCATCGAACCTTCCATGGCCTGGTAGTTGCGGAACGATGACGTGAGCGGATCGTCGAGGCCGAGCGCCTGCCGACGGGCCGCCTCGGCGTAGGGGTCGCTTGGCTGATCGCCGGTATCGCCGAGGGGAGGCGCCTCCTCGCCAGTCTCTGCCAATAGCTTCGCCATCGATGGATCACCGGGAAACAGGTCAGCCATCGATACCCCTGGCGCCATCACCTTCTGGTTTACTTCGACGGTAAGAGTGAGCGTCGACGTGATCGTGCCGAGCGTTCGCCGCTCCGCCCGCAGGTCGTCGCTCAGCACATTGTTAACCATCGGATCGTTGCAAATCACGATAAGGTCGGTGTTCGGCGGAAGCTTGAGCGAGCCTTGGCTTTTGACGTCGGCGGCGTGTGCCACCCCGGCAAGAGCCAGCGCCACGACCGCGCCCGCGATTGAGCCCAGATTTAAAGTTCTTTTCTGCCTGCTCGTTGTCATCGGAAAGCCCGCGCCCCCTCGATCGGCCAGGTCGCCACCACTTCGTCGCCCCGCACCACATAATACTCCTTGTGCAGATTTATCGTCGTGTCGCCGTGGCTCGGTATCAACTCGATTTTCATGCCGGCCGCGATCTCGCTCTCACCGGCCGCCAGATGCCCATGCTCTTCAGATAGACGGCTGATCTTTACAGGAAGTTCTTTACCGACTGGCGGGCCGAACTCGTTGGTGAGAGCCTTCATTCCGGCGTCCGTAATCGCGCGGTCACCGCGGCGCGAGATGACCGTCGTCAGAAGCGTCAGCGCCGGCTGGCCTAAATCGGGCCGCACGATTCGATACGCGCCATCCATGAACACATAAGAGCCCGCCTGCACCTCCGTCACGTCGGGCCAGCTTCCGGCGATATCGTACGTTCCCGTGCCGCCCGCGCTCACAATCTCGGGCGCAAGTCCGGCCGATCTCAGAGCCGCCACGTGCTCGCTCAGGCAGGTAAGCGCCGCTCGCGCCGTGGTTTCGCGCTTGCTGCGATCGGGCACCAGCACGGCGTGACCCTCGTAACCCATCACACCGCGATACTTGAGCGGCCCGCGCATGATTCGGCGCGCCAGCCCGATTGTCTCGGCGGTCGTTTCCGTGCCGCATCGATGCATGCCCGTATCGACCTCGATGATGACGCCTAGCGATCGCCCGGCGCGCACGGCGCCTTCCTCGAGCTCACGGAGGTTGAACTCGCTCTCGACGGTTCCGATCACTTCGACGCGATCCGCGGCACTGAACAGCCGATCGACCTTCTGCGCGCCGGCGATTTGATTGGCGAGCAGGACCGGGCCGAGGGCGGCGCGCGCGAGCACCTCGACCTCGCCTACTTTCGATGCGGTGATTCCGATTGCACCGGCCTCAAGCTGGCGACCTGCCACCTCAGGGGTCTTGGGCGTTTTGAAATGAGGCCGCAGCTTTTGCGGACGAGCGGAGAAGTACGCAGCCATCGTGCGGATATTTTCCTCGACGACGTCGAGGTCGAGAATCAGCGCAGGAGTGTCGATATCGCGCTTAAGCATCAGATACGGTTCTTTATGGCAGCTTCTGCTTGAGGAGTTCCTGCGCCCGCGCCGCGCGCCAATCCGCCAGTCGCTTTGCGAGCTGCTCATCATGTAGCGCGATTATCTGCGCCGCGAACAGGCCGGCATTCGCCGCGCCTGCCTTGCCGATCGCCATCGTCGCTACAGGCACGCCCTTCGGCATCTGAACGATCGACAGCAACGAATCAATGCCCTGCAGCGACGTCGTCGGCATCGGCACGCCTATCACTGGCAGAAGCGTTTTGGCCGCGACGACACCCGCCAGGTGCGCTGCACCGCCAGCACCCGCGATTATCACGCTGAGGCCGCGCTCGCGCGCCGCAGCAGAATAGTCGAGCGTGAGATCCGGTGTGCGATGGGCAGATAGGACTCGAACTTCATGCGATACTTTAAGTTCATCCATGACCTCAGCGGCGGCCGACATGTACTCCCAATCGCTCTTGCTGCCCATGATAACGCCGACCTGGACTTTCGTTTCCGCCATCTTGAAACCTTTACCTCGCGATTTCCCCGGCCTGATTTTGTCCGACTCGGCCGAAATTGAAGCCTGATAAGGCGGCGGTTTCCTGTCAAGCCGACCGGGATTAGTGACTCCGCCGTTTCCCTTGTATGTTGCCAGCATGGCGACTCCGATTCCGACGAACGTCTGCGAGTTCACGCTCGGCGAAGCCGCCATGGCGGTGAGTGGGCAGCTTACAGGTGACAGCGCGCTCGAGACGCGCAGCGTCAGTATCGACACCCGCTCCATTACGCCGGGCGCGATCTTCGTTGCGCTTCGAGGCGCCGCGAGCGATGGCCATTCCTATCTTGCCGAGGCACGGAAGCGGGGCGCTGCCGCCGCAATCGTAGAGAAAGGCCGAGGTATCGAGGGTCTCGCGTCAATCGAGGTCGAGGATACCCTTACCGCGCTCGGCACCCTCGCCCACCATCATCTGTCGAAGATTCGTGCAGAGTCGCGTTTGCCAACGATCGGGATCGGCGGTGCGGTTGGAAAAACGACTACCAAGGAACTTACCGCAGGCGTCGCACGCGCTCTGTTCGGTAACACTCTCGCTACGGCAGCGAACCTAAACAATCGCATCGGCGTGCCGATGACGCTCTTGACGCTCACTCGCGAACATCGGGCGCTGGTGCTCGAATGCGGCACGAATCAGCGCGGTGAGATTCCGATCCTCGCGGGGATCGTTGAGCCCGACGTGGCGGTGGTCTTGAACGTCGATCTTGAACATAGCGAAGGACTCGGCACTCTCGCCGAGATCGCGGATGAGGAATCCGCCCTATTTAAAACCGCGCGCCAATTCGCCGTCGCCCCTGACTCAGAGCCGCTCGTTCTCGACCGAGTTCCGCGCGGGCTCCGCCTCCTCACTTTCGGCAAGACTACACACGCCGAGGTTCGCCTCACGATGCGCGCATTCTCGCCCGACGGCCACGCGCGAGTGCGCTTCGAACTCGCGCGTTCGCTCGTGACCGACGACACCGCACCCGCGATCCAGACTGATCTTCAGCTGCTCGGCGAGGCGGCCGCGCTCAACTGCGCTGCGGCTATCGCCGCCGCCGCAGCGGCGCGCGCCGCCCCACTCAGCGCCGGCGAGCTCCGCGCCATCGGCGCGGTGCTCGCCGGCGCTGAACCTGTACCGGGCCGCCTCGCCCCGCGTCGCATCGATCAAGTCCTGGTGATCGACGATACCTACAACTCGAGCCCGCGCGCCGTACTCGCCGCGCTCGCGGCCGCGCGCGAATTGGCCGTCGCCCTTCGCGCGCGGCTTGTGCTCGCGCTGGGGGACATGCTGGAGCTCGGCGCGCTCGCGCCGAGCGCGCATCGCGAGGCGCTCTACGCGGCGATTGCCGCGGGTCCCGCGGCAATCGTCGTCGTCGGCGCCGAAATGACTACGGCCGCAGGAGAGCTGCACGGCGCCGTCGGCGCCGTGCAGCTCTCCTGCGCGGCGGATAGCCGCGCCGCCGTTCCGCTGGTCGCCGCGATGCTCAAGCCTGGCGACGTTCTCCTGATCAAGGGCTCCCGCGGCATGGCAATGGAGAAGATCATCGAAAGCATAGAATCTGACTAAATTCGCGTGGGTTCGCACCCGCGCGGGTCTAAAAGCGGGACTGTTCGGTGATTCGCGACGGATGGTGTTCGCGCCTAGTGCTCGTCGTTTCGCTGGCATCGCTCATAAACACAATCTGGGTCATCGCGGCTTGCTCGATCGTGCCGACGGTCGGTTTGCCGATTCGGCTTGAGCAGGGATGGCTATTCGGGAGGATGCTGCGTGGAACATTGCCCCCGAATTACCATTTGTTCCCAGGTCCAGTTCCCAACTCCGCATCCGCGCTACTAATCGGCTTGTTGACGCGCGGGCAGCTACCATGACCAGTGCGGTTGGGCGCAGTGCCTCAACGAGCAGGCTCGTCACTTGCCCACGCAGGCAACATTTACCGTGTCGCCTCCGATACTGCTGATCCCCGAGGGCACGCCGAGCGTCACACCCGTCGTGCTCAAAGACGATTGCTTGAGCGCGATGCCCTGGGTGATGTCCTGAGCCGTGCAGACGGGAGCATTGGCGAATGGCTGCGAGGTTGAGAACGTAACTGCGCAGCTCGTCACGGTCCCGCTGCCAACGGTGAGCGTCATAGCAGTATTGTTGGAAGTGGTGCCGACTGTCGGGCTCGTGCCGCATGAGCCGAGCGTCGGCGCCGCGCTCTGGGAGCGGCCGTTAGCAGTGTCCGAGCTGTCTGGTGACGACACGAGATTCCCGTTCACCACGGTGATGCCAAGGTTGGTCTGCGTTCGCCCGCTGACCACGAACGGCTCGACGCTCGAGAATCCGGCCGCGCTGTCACCGACGCGATCGCCGATCTCGATATACGCGGGAATTTTCTGTCCGCCGTTTTCGTCGGTGAACGGCGCGCTGCCCGGAGTGGCGGGATAGTTACCGCCCGAGTTCTCGTTCTTCAACTCGTTGCCGTACACGTTGTTGATGAACACGGCGGCAGCATCATCGGTGCCCCCCGAACCAATGCCGATATTCTCCGGCGTCGGTCTGAAGTTGGTATCAATAAACGTATCTTCGAGTGTAAAGTTGCCGTGCGGCCGGTAGATGACATAGCCATTCGGATTGTCGCCATCGCCAAGCCGGAATCCGCGAACCGTTTCCTGATCGAAGCTGCTCGGTGAATAGAGAAAGTATTGCGCGCTCTCCGAAACGCCCGTGTCGAATACGATATACTCACTCGCACCGCGCGAGAAAAAGTCGATTACATTGTCACTGAGATTGTAATCATGCACCGTCGCGGAACCGACGCCGGTGAAGTTGATACCGTAGTCGCGGTTCGCCGCCTGCCCGCCTTCGACGACCGAATCATACGCCTCGCTGTTACCGAAATAGAGTCCCGACCATCCGCCGTGCGCGCCGGGGATATCAACCCAGTCGTCCTCGTACCTCGTATTCTCGCAGTTCTGGTTGATGGCGCCCGTGCAGTTGGCGAAGCAGATACCAGCCTGGCCGCATTCATCGTGGATAAACTTCCAGCGCGTGGGCACCGTGGGCGCGGTTGCATTGGTGGTGCCGGGGCCGGCACCATTGTGATTGTCAAAGTCGATCGCGATCCCGGGGGTGTTACCCGACGTTCCAGGAATTGCCAGATTCTCGATTCTCCCGAAGCCCGCCTGGTTGAGGTTGAAGACAATTCCGCCGGTCGGACCGTCCCATTCGATTTGGCTCGCCCACGCCCCCGTCCCGGTGTCGCCCGCGCCTCGAAGCCCCGCGCCGAGAAGGCCGAAGAAACTCACCGCCTGGCTGAGCGTGTACGGATTTGCGCAGCCGGGCACAAAAACCGTCGCGCAGTTCTGAACCTGGTTGGATTTCTGACATGATGCGTTGATCGCCGCCTGGAACGCCGGCGCGTCATCGTGGCGCATGGTGAAGCTCCCACTCTGCGACGGAGCATTCGCGAGCTTGACCGAGGTGCCGTTTATTGCGGCGATCGTCGTGAGCAGATCCGCCGCGACCGATGCCGATTGGCGCGTCGTGCCGAAGTCCTCGTCCTGGCCGAAGCTGTTGCCCATATCAACGTAAGTGAACGCCGCGCCCGACGCCTGGCCGACCGGAAGATTCGGCAGCACCGCGTAGAGCGTGCTCGGCGTGCACGATGAGCCGCTGCATCGAAAAACCAGGGTTCCGGCAGCGTTTGGATCGGTCGTCCACTTGACCTGCAAATTGTTGTTGGATGAAACCGTCGCGGGTCCCGTGCTCACGCAGGACGACGCGCTCGGTGCGCTCCAGGAGCCATTCCGCGCTACATTGACGATCGAATAGCAGTAACTGGTCGTGCAATTCAGATTGTGGAATTGCGCCCCGGTGGTGTCCGCCGTGCAGGTCGCTCCACCGGCGTAGCCTTCGACGCCGGTTCCCGGTATGGGCCGCGGATTATTGCCGTAGGCCGACGGCTGTACCGAGGTTATCGACGGCGTCGCGAGTGCGCTCGACGCACCCGCGTGATCGAGCTTGACGTGCTGGCCGACTTTGAAATCACCGGCGGCGTTAACCGTCACCGTCGTATTGCCGGCGCTCGCGGTCGCGGTCGCTGTCGTGATCGAGCAAGCTGCGCCGTAAGCTTGCACGTTGGGCACGCCGTTCACTGAGTAGCCGCCGATAATGTTGCCGCCGTCCACGCGCGCGCCGCTTAGCTGTTGGATACTGCTCGCGTCGCCGATCATCTGCACCTTGGTGAGGTCGGTCGAGATTGGTACACCCGAAGGTGCGAGTGACTTGCCGTTAACGACCGGATCGATCCAGGCCAGCGGCGTCTGCGCCGGCGCGGGCGCGATCATCAGCACCGCGGCCAATATCACGAGCGTCGGGGCCGCTGCCGCAGTCCGCCTTATCCGCCTGTTGTCCATCAGTTAATCCTTACTGACATACCGTAGCAAAGTCGCCTTGGTCCTTAGAATCCGATCACGAGCCAGTAAAACCCGTCGTTGGTGACCCGGGCCAGTGCCGCGCCACCGACCAGATCAGAGAAAAACGAACCGCTGGTGGCCGAAAATCCCACCACCTCGATCACCAATTTGCCCATGTGCTCATCGGCCCCAAGGTTGATCAGGGTTGCGCCAGCCCACACGCAGGTGTTGGGGGACGCAATCGGCCACTTCACCGTCTATTCCCGGTCATTGCCGAGCGCGCCCGGTGGCAGCACGGCGCCCCACTGCCCGATCGCCTCGAGCGGGCCGCGCACGGTGTCGGTGAACGGGATACGCACAAGCACCCCGAGGCGCCCATCGTACCCGTGAAGCCTGACATGAACGCGAGCAGCGCCGCGATGTTCGAGATGTTGACATCTTGTCGCTGCTTTAGAAACGCGGTGCGATTCGCCAACTGCTGATGCGGCTGGTTGGAGAGCCCTATCCCGCCGAAGCTCGCACCTGACGCCGCACCCTCGACGTTGTCGGTCGCCTGGATTTCGTAAACCTCGTTCGCCGTAAATTCCGGAGCGTCATCAGCGTCGCCATCATTCACCTCGTCAGAAGGTCAGCGTCCACGAGCCGCCGACATTCATCCCGGCGCCGAAGATTATTGGACTAATGGTCTTTCGCGCCACTATTGGCGATGGCGCCGTCGTGCTCTCGCGCTGTTGGCAAAGAGCGCCAGCGCCTGGATCGTGATCCCCCGCGCTCCGGTGTCTGAGGTAGTCAGGCTCAGGTTGAAAGTCACGCTGCCATTGCCGTCTTCGCTGTGGCTGCCGATTGCTTTGTAATAGGCGGGCGCGGTGAGTCCGGTATCGTTCACGGTCGGCGCCTTTGAACCGCTGCCGAATCCGATCGCGGTGGCAAAGTTCCCAGCCCTGTCGCCGCCGAGCAGAGCCGCGAGCGCCGGCAGACCCGCATTGACGAACAGGTTGACCTTGGCAAACGAATAGAGGAGCCGCGGGCCCACGCATACGCGTATCCGCACCAGTCCCTTGGGCCTTTTCATCTTAACCTCCGTCGAGCACGGCAACGCCGTTGAGGACCAAGGCCGCGTCGGCGACCACCGCTTCGTTCTGTCCGTGAGTGATGCCACTCTGGCGATAGTGACTATCGTAGAGCGGCGCGATCGGACCCTAGACGTCTGCGGCGAGCGGTTGATCGATCGAAATCGTGAGCTCACTATCGCTCGCAACAGGCGCGCGATCGATTTGCAGCTCCGCGATTCCGTTGAAGGCGAGAAGATCGCTCGGAACGGGCGCGCTGTCTGACGAAGCGCCGAGCGCGAACCATACAGAGTCGAGGAGGCAGCGCGCGGGTTTGAAGAAATTGGCCGCTGTGGCGATCGCCGCCGCGGCGCCGCCAGGAACGCTCTCGTCTTCGGCAAAATTGATAACGACGCGGCAAGCGGCCCTTCCCTGACTCGCGGGATAATTCGTGCCGCCCCACGCCGCCTCACCCTCGAGAAACGACACGTCGCTCCACCCGAGCGCTGCGAGCGCGCGGCGGATCGATGACGGTGTCCCGCGATATCGATGAAGCTCGATCGCGGCTTCGGGCGCGAACTTCGTGGCCCGCGCCCGCGGGCCTGGCTTGCCGGCGCGGCGGGCAGCAGGAGGAACCCGCACCGTTCAGCCTGAGGGGAACTTCAACTCGCGCAAGGCGCGAGAGGTACTCACTCACCAGCCAGATCCGCACCGTTGCGCCAGATGTTGGTCGTCGCGACGTTCGCGCTCGCTCCCGTGCCGGCCATGAATTCTGAATTGAGCAACTGGCGCGCCACTTCTTCGAGCGAGGGCGGCACGACCAGGAACACGCCGCTGCGGCTCGAGAGCGCGCCGAATGGCTGGCCGGCGTCGGTCTTGAATGCGCGCATCGCGGCGCGCGCGGCGCCGTAGTTCGCGGCAGTACTCAGATCCGTGTTGCTTGAGTACGACGATCGAAAGCGCGCCGGCGCCCAGATTGTTGATCGCGTTCTCGCCCGGAATTCCGTGATAGACGCGCTCCGCGCGGCCGATCACCTTGAGCGCATTGGCCGTCGTGGTTGTCGCCGAGGCCTGCACCGCGTTGCCTGCCGCGTCGAGCGCGACCATCCCGCCGAGGAAGACACTGGTGTTCGCTTCGACAGGATAGACACGGAAGCGGCCGCCGTCGCCCATCTCCGGCGTGTTGCGTGAGTTGGTCAAAGCCGCCATCAGCTATGCTCCTTGACCCGGGCGCTTGCGGCGCCGCGGGCTTCGAATGGTCGTTATCTCGTCAGCTCTCAGAGACATCGCCCCCGATACGGAGGAAGTCGGCACCGCCGTGCTTGCGCTTTAGAAAGTCTGAATGCTTGAGGCCGAGCTGCGCGCAGATCGCGGTCTCGGTCTGCGACAACATCGAGCCGCGCCTCTCGCGCCGCGGCGGCGCTTGGCGTCCGGTCAACGCGGCCCCAGATCGCGCGTCGCGGGCAGCAAGTTCGCGAATCCATCCGGCGGCTGGCGCGGGACGTCCTTGGGGTGCCGCAAACTCGGTCGCATGGTCGTAATCGATCGGAATCCCCGCCTGCATCTTGAGCGCTTCGGTCGCCGTGATTAGCGCCTCGGGGTCGGCGAGTTTGAAGGGTCCGCGTCCGTCCCGCCCGTGGAAGATGCCGGCCAGTATCAACTCGACCCAGGCCGGCGGCGAGGACTCAGACGCGGACCGCGGCAGGAGCGCCGGCGATACTGCAAGCGCGGAGCTGGCGGGCGCGCCCGCATCGAAAAGCATCCTGGCGGAAGCGGCGGTAGCGCTTGGCTTCCCGGGGTATTCGATGGTGGCCGCGTGGTTGCGAGGAGGGTCCCATCGCGCGACATTGTGCATCGAATTCCTACAAGCCGTATAGGCTGAATCGTTCAGCTTGCCCTTATTGCCCTATTCTTTATGCTAATCCATGTAGTTGTAGGCGTAACAGACGCGCCAACTCGGCGTCGCGTCAGGCTTCCAGAGCCGTTTTTGCGGCCGCCCCGATCTGCGTAGAGTGCTCGCCATCGACATGAAACCACGTGAACCGGTGATCGAAATTCGTGGCCTGCGTATCGAGCGTGACGCGACAATTATCCGCGCGATCGACTGGCGCGTGATGCCGCGCGAGAACTGGACGATCCTGGGCGCCAACGGCTCGGGCAAAACCTCGATGCTGCGCGCGCTGACGGGATATTTGCCTCCCACGAGAGGCACGATCTCGGTGCTCGGCGAGACTTACGGCCGGAGCGACTGGCGCGAGCTCAGAAGAAGTATCGGACTGGTTAGCTCGAGCGTGCACGAGATGATGGAAGAGTCCGAAACGGCTCTGAAAGCCGTCATCAGCGGACGCTACGCGCAGATCGGGTACTGGGGTGAGATCTCGGACAGCGATCGCGCGCGCGCCACGACGATCCTGCGCCGCGTCGAGGCGACTCGTCTCGCCAATCGGATGTGGCTCTATCTGTCCCAGGGCGAGCGCCAGCGCGTGCTGATCGGACGCGCGTTGATGGCCGAGCCGCGCCTGCTCATCCTCGACGAGCCGTGTGCGGGCCTCGACCCCGTCGCGCGCGAGCACTTCCTGCAGTTCATCCGCCGCCTCGCGCGGCGCCGTGGGGCGCCGGCGCTCGTGCTGGTGACGCATCACGTCGAGGAGATTATCGACGTGTTCTCGCATGTGCTGATTTTGAAAGTGGGCCAAGTGCTCGCCGCCGGCGAGCGCGATTCCGTGTTGACGTCGGCCAATCTGGGCCGCGCGTTCGGCGCCGCGGTCACGCTCTCGCGGACAGGCGGGCGCTACTCGCTCCGCGTCAGCCCCGCGACCCGGCTGGTCATTTAGGCGGCTTTTCGAGCGGCTTGGCTTTGCCGCTCAAAGGCACTGTGACGCTCGGGTTGAGAGGATCGTTGCTGCCGATCTGGACGTTGAAATTGTTGTAAGTACCCTCGAAGGACGGCGCGAACTGAAC
>JASHQJ010000053.1 GCA_030037595.1 Candidatus Binataceae bacterium | reverse complement strand
ACCTCGTAGACATTTACCGGCTCGCTGACGCCTTTCACCCTGGTTCGACCGAGCAACTTGAAGAAGAAGTAGCCTTCGCACAAGTTTCGGACTTGCTCCGGGGCGGCGATCGAACCAACGGGTGCTAGGGCCTGCATCCGCGAAGCGAGACTGATGGAATGCCCTATCGGCGTGTACTCCGGCTGGCCTTCTCCGGTCGCGATCGAACGGACCACCACTTCGCCGGTGTTCACCCCCACTCGCGCCTCGATTGGGATATGACCGGCTTCGCGTAGCCTGCCCGAGTACCGCCGCATCTCATCTTGCATTCGAAGAGCGGCGTACAGCGCGCGCTGCGGATGGTCTTCATGCGCGACCGGCGCGCCGAACAGCGCGAAGATGCCGTCGCCGGTAGATTGCACCACGTACCCGTCGTAACGGCGCACCGCGTCGATCATGAGTTTGAGTGCGGGATCAACTATCGCGCGCGCCTCCTCCGGATCGATGTCCTCCATCAACTCCATCGAGCCCTTGATATCAGCGAACAGCGCCGTAACCGTCTTGCGCTCGCCTTCGAGCGAAGCGTCGCCTGTCTCCACACTTACCTTTATCGGTGAGCTCGCAGAGGCCGGCGCGGGCTGGGATTTGTCCGCACTATCTATCGGCCTCGCACATTCGAGGCAGAACTTCGCATTTGGAGGGTTCTCGGCGTTGCACGAATTGCAGCGGCGCGAGAATGGCGACGCACATTCTACGCAGAACTTCGCCCGCTCAGGATTTTCAGCTCCGCACCTGGAACAGCGCATCCGCGTGTCCCCTCGCGACGAACGCCCCCAAATGGTCGCGATGTTAGTCGATGCGCTGGTTTAGGAGAATCGGCGTTTTCCCGCTCACCGCTTCTCGTTGCGCCGCCATCCGCCTGCCCCCCATCGATGCTTCATTTCCACGTCGGATACTTCAGCCGCTCCTCGTCTGGAGCATCGAACTTCTTGCCGAGCTTCGTCTGTTTGTTGTGCTGTTCGTCCTCGCGCAGCTCGAGCATTACTTCTACCGCAGGCAGTACTTCGTGGATGCGGCATCTACACGCTGGATCAACACACGGTCGCTTGATGAACTTCTGGACAACCCGCGTCACGTAGTCCCTGGTCAACGTCGCTCGTTCTCGTCGTGTCGAATGTTCCGGAAAATCGAGAGACGAGACGCCCCTGTTTACCGGACCGAGAATCGACATCCGATGATTCATACTCGGTGCCCCACGGTGGATCACATGGAGTGCCGCAAACTTAAGCGCGATTGGGGAAAATCTGCTGCTCATTGGGAGCCTCCGTTCGGCGCAGGACCACGTGACAGCGCTCGACGGTGCGCAGCAGAAAGAGACTCTCTAGTAGCTGTCCCGATGCCGGTCCGTCCGCAGCTGCAAAGCCAGCGGTCAAGCTGCGGGACATTAACGAATTCATGCAAACGGGCATCGAGATTCTCCCGACGCTTCGCGCGGGCCTTGACGAGATTGGGGAAGCCCTGCGCTCGCCAGAAAGCTGCCCGCTTCAGACCCGCGCGCCTGGCGCGAGCGCTCCTACCAGTTTCGCGGGTGAACCGCATTGCCGGAGTTTAGCAGGAGTCGATACTTGACAGCGACTAGTGCTCAGCGGGAATCGGTTTCGGACTTACATCTCGTCTTCGCTGGCACTCGTAGGCAATCGCTACACTCGCGAAGAAGGCATCAAGATGACGAACTCTCAAGCAGCCAGATGACTCAGAGCGACCTTCTAACGTACTTTGGGTTTTTCCAATTTGGTCAAAGGCGGCCGCTGCCGCCGCGCGACTCCATTTGTCTTGAGCAAGGAATTATAGAGATGGTCTTCAGTATCGTTTCGACTCCGCTCATTGGATAGGCGCGGAGGAACCGGCGATTTTCAGTTTCCAGTCAGCAATCTCGGGGTAACTGGTGCCGACGTTCAGCTGGTTGGTGAACGTGATAAGTCTCTGAGTGTCAGGACCATTAGCATCCTGAGAGCGCTGCCGCAGGTAATATGGAGGAATGCTCTGATAATACAGAGTGGCCTGGACCGAGGCCGCGCCCGGGATTGCTGTCAGCGGTATTTGATAACGCACCACGCTGCAGCCACATGCAGGCTGTGGACCCTGATAGCTAGGATCAGAACCTGTGCCCTCCGGCTGGGTGATGTCGCCCATTGGACCGGAGAGAGACCATCCCTGAGGCAGGATGCGATTGTCCTTAACTTTATTGTTGAGACTCAGGAAACTGGTGGTGAATTGTCCCTGAGGATCTTGCACCAATTCCTCGTAGATCTGTACTTGTTGGTCGCTGGTTATCGGATTGCCAGTCCAGAAGTGCGGTTGGTAGGGCTGACTGGTCTGCCCCGGCGTGAAGAACTCCGTGGGTAGTTGATTGCCACGGTCGTCGACAATGACGCCTTTGGCATTTGTGCCGCCGGATTCCCACAGAATCTTAGGGGGATTTGATCCGTCGAGCACCTGGAAGTCCAGGAACGCGCGGCGGAAGCTGACTCCCGAAGGCAGCTTGTGGCCGGCTAGATTCGTGACTGTAACGTCTGTCTGGAGCATTCCACTGGTATTGGTTGCGGACACAGTCAGTGAGGCACTGGACTGCGCCATAGCGACCGTTTGCTGAACGGCATTTTGCTGGCCGTTGTAGCTTCCCCGCAGGGGGTCGGGTAATAACCCATCGTACTGATACAACCCCAGAACGGTCCTGAATTGATCGAACATATCGAGTGCGAAGACGTTGCTGCCATTAAGCAAATGACGCCCGTATTCGTCACGTACTGCGAGACCCGGCGGCTCTGGTGGTATGAGACCCAATTGCTCAAGCGGCAATGATGTAAAGGGGGGTGTCTCAGGTACCTCCGGGAACGCGCTATCCTCGATGTTGGCGATTCGGTACGCCAGCTTTGTGCCATCGAAAGTGTCGGGCATATGGCAGTTCTGGCAGGATTGGTAGTTTGTGCTAGCGAAGATGCTGTTGAGCCACTCGAAGTAAGTGGTCTGCTCGAAATCGGTGCTGACCTGCTTGCCTTTGGCGTTATAGACGGGCAGCACGATCGTATGGCAGGAGGCGCACAGTTTTGACTCTCCCACCTGAGATCCAAATACCGGTAAGATTCCCACCCCATTTATCATCGATACCTGAACTACGTCGCCCCCCTGGATGTCACCGCCGGAGGGATACGGACCGAAGACCTGGCCCGGTGGCCCGAGCAGGAACTTCCCGGTGTAGGTAGAGGGGTCGTCCAGCTTCTGGTCGATCATCTGATGACACACCATGCAGGAGACACCGTCGCGCGCCAGAGCCGCATACCGCGAGTTGGGGTCATTCAATTGATTGCGCGTGAAGTAGGTAAACGGTCCGTTCCCCTTGTC
>JASHQJ010000557.1 GCA_030037595.1 Candidatus Binataceae bacterium | reverse complement strand
TCGTTGTTGTCGCGTGACTTGAGCCCGTAGCGGATACAGTCGTAGGTGAAGCCGCTGCCGGGCGGGCCGAAGAAATTCACCGCGCGCGGCATCCAGCTCCTGAGCGCAACCGACACCGCCTCGCGCCCGAAGCGATCGATCGCCTCGCCTAGCTGCTCGAGCGCGAACATATCGTGCTCGGCCTCTTCTTCGAGAATCACTTCGGCCGCGCGCGCGTGCGGCGCGTAGCTCGAATCCTTGTAGTTGACGCCGATCATGATGAGGCCAGTCGAATCGACGCTGAGCGACGCCATCAGGAAATCCAGCTCGCCCGCGATCTTGCCGGCGAAGCAGCTCGGCGCGTCGAACGAGGGCGCACGGATCACCGTGATCATCGAGCGGTCGGCGGCCTGCTGCGAGATGCCGATTTCCTCCAACGCGAGGTAGATGAGGCGGGCGTGCTTGCGCTCCTCGCCAAGGTTCTTCCGCAGGATCGGCTCGAGCGTGGGGTTCTGAATCGTCTTGATCGCTCGCTCGTAGCCGAGCGCCGTCAGCTTCTCAGCCATCGCGTGCGCCGCCAGCAGCCGCGACAGCACGCGAGTGTAGTGCGCATCAACGCGGCCCGACTGGATGTCAGCCGCCTCGATGGCGCGCGGCGGATACTCACGCCGGATCGGCATCGTACGGCTCAGTGCGCGGCGCGCGACGGCAGATAGATCGTGGCAGTGCCAGGGGTGGTCTTCTCGCCCTTGGCGTTTTCGAGCCAGATCTCGCAATCGACCGCGGGATGCCCCGCGTCGGTGTACTTCTTCGTGATCTTGCCGCGGCAGATAACCTTGGTGCCGGGCTGATCCATTCCGCGATACTGCACACCAAGTTTCCGGACCCATCCGTGCTCGCCGGCGAAATCGGTCGCGAGCTGGGCGAGGAACGCGTTCTTCAGCGCGCCGTGCAGAATCACGCCGGGGAGCTTGTTGGCGAGCGCGAAATCCTTGTCGTAGTGAATCTGGTAGAAGTCGCCGGACGCGCCCGCATACTTCACGAGCTGCTGCGTGGTCGGATTTTTCTCGAGCGGCCCGATTTCGCTGCCGACTTCGACGTCTTCGTAATAGATTTGCTTAGCCATCTCGGTTTCCTCCGGCTAGTAGCGGATTCCGGTCGAGCGCTGCGTCGCGCACAGCTCACCGAACTGGTTGGTGTAGCTGGTCTCGACCACGATGAAGATCATCGGGCCGAGGCGCCCCTCGGATTCGCGCAAATCGACCAGCCTCGATTGCACCGTGATTCGGTCGCCCGGGCGAATCGGATGGAAGTATTCCCAATCCGAGCCGCCGTCGAGGCCGCGGAACGAATCGCCCAGCGCCGGGATGTTGACGGTCGGAATCGGCGAGCCGAGCGAGCGGTAGAAGGTGGGCGGCGCGATCATGCCGCCGAAGCGGCTCTTGCGCGCGCCGGACTCGTCATTGAAGAGCGGGCTCGTGTCGCCGACCGCCTCGGCGAAGCGGCGGATCGCGCCCCGCTCGATTTCATAGGTCCGCGCCTCGCCGGTCTTGCCGATCTGCTTGCGGACGTCGTCCGTTATGACCTTGTTTGCCATCGCGGAGTCCCTTTCCTGTGCGCGAGATTTGATTTTGTATTAGCACACGGCGCACGATCAGGTTAACGGCGCGGCCGATTTATCGCATTCGATGCGCCGACCCGGAGGGACTTCGATGGCCACTCTAAGCGCCGATCAAATCACCGACCGGCTGAAATCGCTTCCCGGATGGGAATACAAGGGCAACGCGATCGTGAAGCTCTTCCGCTTCAAGGAGTTCATGGACGGAATCGAGTTCATCAATCGCGTTGCCGAAATCGCCGAGGCCGCCGACCATCACCCGGACATCACGGTCAACTACACACGCATCACGTTCTCATGCTCGACGCATAGCGACGGCGGCGTGACCGAGAAGGACTTCAAGCTTGCGGGCAATATCGAGGCGGCGTTCTCTGACGCGAAACGCTAGCGCATCAATGGCATAGCCAGACGGAGTACTTCGGCGGCCAGGCGCCATGACCGCCGGGATACTTGGCCCACATCACGCGCTCGATCGCGAACTCGAATGCCTCCTCATCGTTGGTCGAGGTCATGCCGCGGGCGACCTGGTCCTTGCGGATCGCACCGGCGACGGCGTGCGAGGCGACGTGCGTCGCGCGGCCCATCACGAGGAACTCGTCGTCAACCTTCTCAGGCGCGAAGGTGTGCAGCGCGTAACGGCCATCGCGCATCAGGTCGCCGCACTTGGGCGATGACGGCAGGATGAGGGCATAAAGGCGGCCGTTGACGACGGTCGGGCAAATCGGATGTAGGCGCGGGGCACCGTCCTTGCGGAGCGTGGGGAGAAAGGCGAGACCGGGACCGAACTGGTAGAGGAGTTTGCGGCCGGCTTCGGCCATTTCGGGGTCGGCGTTTTCGAACTCCTGCCATGAAGCCATCGCGGGTGAACCTCCTGTGGGATATGCGCCGAGGCTGGGAACTTCGCCGCATGCGCGATAGTTTCGCTTTTTCTTCGCCGAGAGCACCCATTCGGAAAGGATGCAGTTGGTACTCGAAGAGCAGCGCAAATCCGCGCCAACTCGTTACCCTGAACGTATGACCTCGGCAGCATGCGCGCGATCATCCATGGTCGCAAACCCAACGTGTTGCACATTCGCAGCTTCGTGGTGAATTCATTTTGATCGATATACCCAAGTTTGTTCTTTATTCGGCTCCGTACACGATTCCGTCGCATTCCCAAATCCGATCCAGATCGTGGTTTGTCTCAGTCCATTCGCGATCACGATATCTGTTTGTATTCTCCGCAACCGGCATGAAGCCGCGCCGGTGCGAGCGCCGCATCGAACATGATCTCTGCGTGGTGACCCACGGCACTACTCAGGTCAGAATGGGAGTAACGCTGTATCAAGTTCGCGAACCTGATACGTCTGCCGCTTCCAGTAGCGCTTCCCTCGTCGCCAAATACAATCGGACCTGTGTGCCGCTCTGCCCCTCTTCTTCGGCGAACACCGGTACCTTCAACGCCACAAGTTCTGACGAGAGTACTCCGTCTGCAACGAGCCGCTGCAACGCCTTGCTCGTAACCCAATGGAAAAAATCGACGCTCATGTAGCACCTCCGATTGCCGTCGTAAAAAAACCTGTTCCGCACGCTGTTCAAAAAGCCGCTTTAGAACGTCGCAGGCATCTTCGACCTACGATTCTTCGGAGTCGTATTGCTCGTCTTCATCTTGCGGCATCGAGAAGAAATCCGAAGACTAATCGGATAGCAGCGGATAACAATAAGTTACCACATGCGAAAAAGCGAAAGGCCGGACCCTTTGGGTCCGGCCTGGAACGTTGCAAAAACTCGCGGCCATTCGCGCGCCTTTGCGAGCAAGTCGTCGAGCTTTCGGTTCACGTCCTCGAAAGTCGCGATCAACTCGTCCAGAGCGCGATCCAGTTCCCTTTGTCGATGCTCTCTCCGTTTGACCGTGGAGCCCTGGCCAAGCCCTCAATTCTCTTGCGGCTTTCATTCGCGCGTTTCATCAGTTCAGCGACTCTCTGCTTGGATTTTTTTCGAGCGAGTATGACTGCAGTTTCCGAGCGCTGGATAGGGCCATTCAGAAGATGACCGATTTGCTCGAGCTTGTCGATCGCGTCCGGAACAGAGAGGCCGAATCACAGTGAGCGTTTCCTCCTTCTGGCGGCTGGCGTTGAAGACCCGCTGCGGCACGCGGAGGTGAGCGTCCTCGAAAATCGCGTTACTTTTTCGTGTCGTACTGTGATAACCAAAACTCGTCCTCTTAAGTCTCACTCCCGATAGAAAATCCGAGCGAGGGACCTTGCACATGGAATCATTCGAAGACGCGATTCGAGAGTTCTACGACGGGGAGGTGGGCGGCGAAGCTATCTATTCCGTGCTCCTGGAAGCGGCTCAGACTGACGACGAGCGGTTCAAATTCGGCACCCTTCTTCAGCTCGAGACAGAGACGAAGGCATGGCTGCGCGCGCCGATGATCGCCCGCGGCTTGAGCATCGAGGAACGCGCCGCAGTTCGCGAAAAGGATGCCGCGCAGGTAGCTCCCCTCAAATCTCTGCCCTGGGCGCAGAAGATGCAGGCCATGTCCTCCTTCCTCGCCGAGAGAATCATCCCGCGCTATCAGAGTCACCTCGACGCGGCTCGGAAACGAGGCAATGCGGACGAGGTCGCGATATGCGCTCACATGGTCGAGCACGAAGAGGCGCAGCTCGAATTCAGCCGGCGCGAACTGGCGGGGGCGAGCGCAACAGCATCGCTCGCGCCGGTGGCTAAGCATCTCCGGTATCCGCTTTCGCGCTAGTTGGCGGCCCGCGTCCATTCAAGAACGACAGGGTTTTGCCGCTCGGCGAGCGATTGGAATCTTTTGTTCCAAATGCGGTGCCGGAGCCTTCTGTGAGCATTTCCTATGAGTAACTTTACGCCGCTTGCCTCGTTGGCGGGCGGGATTCTTATCGGCTTGAGTGCGTCTGCATTGCTGCTGCTCGATGGAAAGATCGCGGGCATCAGCGGGATTGCCGCTGGCGTGCTGCACCCCACGAGGGGAGAAGCAGCCTGGAGGACTTGCTTCCTTGCCGGTCTTTTTGCCGGAGGAATGTTGCTTAGACTCGTTCTGCCCGGAGCGTTCACATTCGGCATCGTCCGATCCTGGCCCGTCCTTGTTCTCGCGGGCCTCCTGGTTGGATACGGGACCAGGCTGGGAAACGGATGCACGAGTGGTCATGGCGTATGCGGTGTAAGCAGGCTCTCGATCCGCTCGATAGTTGCGACCGCGACATTTATCACTGCGGGCGCGCTAACCGTATTCATCGTGAACCACCTCTTGAAGGGCTGATCGTGAAAGCGCTGGCAACATCATTTCTCTCCGGGATCGTGTTTGCGCTAGGACTTGGCATCTCCGGTATGACGCGTCCCGTCAAGGTGATCGGCTTTCTTGATTTTTTCGGTAGCTGGGATCCAAGTCTCGCCTTTGTGATGATCGGAGCTATCTCGGTTTACTTGCTGGCGAACCGGCGGCGTCTGACAATGGCTTCACCGCTGTTTGCGGTGAAGTTCGCGATTCCCGCTCGAAGCGACCTGGATCGTCAGCTTGTGGTCGGAGCAGCTCTGTTTGGAGTGGGCTGGGGCCTCGGAGGCTTTTGTCCCGGTCCCGCAATCGTGTCGCTCGCCTCGGGTGCGGCACCGGTAGTTATTTTTACCGCCTCGATGATGTCGGGAATGTGGCTGTATTGGTGGACCTCACGCGCCGTTAAACCTGCATCCGGGATGCTTGCTGTAAGGGCTGATGCCTGAGTTACCCCGATCAACAAAAGTGACAACAACGAACCTGCGCTTTTAAACCCGCCGAGTTTTCATCGTATGCTCAATCTTGAGGAGAATTTCCGATGATCAGGGTTCGTGGTGTCAATCACATTGCGCTGAGAATCAGTGACGTCGCCCGCATCAGGGAATTCTACGGAAAAATCCTCGGGCTAGAGGTGGTGCCCTTTCCCACCCAGATGATGGATCGCGACCGGCAGAAGAATTCTCGCGAAGCGGTTCAGGCCCAAATAAAAGGACCAGCGCCGACCGGCGGAATCTGGTTCGCGGCGGGTGCGACGCAACTTCATTTCAATCGCGTCGCCCGGGCACACGGAGAATTCCGGGAGCCCCTTCGGACCGCACATTGCGCTCGAAGTAAAAAACCTCGAGGTGACCAAAACTCGGCTGACTGAAGCCGGAGTCAAATTCCTGGAAGCGCACAATCCGACCGGCACGCGGCAGCAGATTTGGATTTCCGATCCCGACGGCAACACCCTCGAACTAACCTCAGCGTAGAGAAGTCTAGGTCTGAACACGACGAAGTTGGGGCCTCCGCTGCTGCTCGATCCTCTCTATACGAGTTGCCCCGGGTAGAGCTTGAAACGCAGCGACCACCCCGCGTGGATGCTTCCGCGATTTCGGGCGCTCCCAGACAACACCTGGATAGCCCTTGAGCGGGACGAGCGGCCTGCCCATGAAGGCCCAACCCTGAAGTTCCTCGATCGCCAGGTGGTAGCGCGGCTCGCGGCCGGTGCGCGTGGTAAAGAGCGCCCGCGGGATGTTGATCATGTGCCGCCACCGCTTGCGGTCATAGAGCAGCGGCGTACCGCACCGTGAACAGAAGCTTCGGGTTGACTCCGTTTTCGCGTCTTCGAAGCGAGCGATGTTTCTCCGGCCCTTCGTGATGCGAGCGTGCTTGCGCCAACAGCCGACGTAGGTCGCATAGGCGGCGCCGTGAGCGCGGCGGCTCGCCTCCGAGTGATCGTGCCAGGCCCAAAAGGCGGGGAAATCAATCTCCAACTTCACCGCGCCGCAAAGACATCGGCCAGACACTCGCCGACCCGATGGCTTAGAGAAGGCGCCTTCATTGCGGTTCTCTAACTTCATATTCACCCCCTCGACAATCGAGGTCGCGGACAACTCGATTTCACGTTGGCGGGCCTCATTTCTCGAAGCGACTAGGCGGTGCTCGGCTGGTCTAGCATCCTGAGCCCGAAGATCAGCCGCTGTGCTCCCGTCACGACCTCGAGCGCCGTCATCACGTAGCAGAGCCACGGTCCAATCGCGGTGAGAATTCCGATCCCGCTCACAATTGCGAGCGCGGCAAAGAAAATCAGCGCCTCGGTGCGCTCCAGGATTCCCGGCGGATACTCGATCAGCTTCGGGCCGCGTCGCTCGAGCGCCGCGCCTACCGCGAGAAACACCGTGATGTTGATGTACCAGCTTGCGACGAGCAGCAGCGCCGGGAAGTAGAGCGCAGGATGATGCCATGCGATGCCCACGATTACGGCGGTCTCGACGACGCGATCTCCGGTCAGGTCGAGCACGCCGCCGAGGGGACTCGGCGCCGCAAACTCGCGGGCGAGCGTGCCGTCGATCGAGTCGAGCGCCGCGCTTATCGCGAGCAGCACGATGCCCCAGATGACCATGCCCAGGCCGAACGCGATGCCGGCGATTATTCCGACGACGCAGGCCGCAATAGTCGCGGCGTTGGCGCCGATTCCGATGCGCGAAAGCGCGCGCGCTGCATCGGTCTGGATCCGCCGAACCTCTGGATGCGCGCCGAGGACCGAATCAAGCATCGAAGATCAGTCCGCGACCTGCGCCAGCTCTTCGAGCCGCAGCCCGCGCGTTTCAGGCGCGAAGAACCAGACCAGCACAGCGCCGATTAGCGGTCCGACCGCGGCGAGTGCCACCGCATTACCGAGTCCGCCGAGCGGCTTCGACAGCAGTCCTATCACGAAGGGCGAGAAAAGCGCGGTGAGCTGGCCGAGGAGCTGCACCGTGATGCTGTAAGAGGTCGCGCGAATCTCGGTCGGGAAAAGTTCCGCCGAGTAGGTCGTCGTCGCGGTACGCGCGCCCTGGAACGCGAACACCGTCGCGACCATCGAGGTGAGCATCGCAGCGTGACTGTCGGTCTTGAAGAGCAAGAAAATTGCCGCGGCACCGGCGGTGTATGAAAGCGCGGTCGTCGGCTTCCGCCCGATACGATCGAGCGCCCATCCGGCGAGCAGATGGCCGAGCGTACCGATCAGATACGCGAGCACCACGGCCTGGCCGATCTGCGTCGACGTCCAATGGTGGTCGCGCTTGGCGTAGAGGCTGAAGAACGTGACCGCCGGCGCGCCGACCAGGTTCACGCAATTCCAAAGCAGCGCGACCAGCAGCAGGCGGCCTCGAAACGGTCCGCGAAACGGCTCGAACGCGTGGCGGAGCATCGAAAGGTTCAGAAGTTGCTGCGAGCCGGCGCCGCTCTTTCGCGAAGCCTCGAAGCGCGCCGTCTCCTTAAGGTTGCGGCGCAGGAACGCGACCAGCAACAGCGGCGCGATGCCGATGAAATACATCGCGCGCCATCCGTAGCGCGAATCCGCGACGACACCGTAGAGCAGGCCGCCCGCGACCACGCCTAGGAGACCCACCATGTTGAGCGCCGCGATGCCGCGCCCGCGCGCATCGTCGGGAAATTCCTCGCTGATCATGATCGTCGCGACGCCGAACTCCGCCGAGAGGAAAACCTGCGCCAGACTTTGGAAAATCGTGAAGCTCCAGAGCCCGCGCGATAGAGCCGTGCACAATGTGAACAACGTGTAAAAAAGTACCGTCGCGTTGACCACGGCCTTGCGCCCGAGCCGGTCGGAGAGCATCACGACAAAAAACGCCAGCATGCCGCCGAAGCGCACGATCGAAGCCATCAGGCCGACCGCGCGATCGTCGAGACGAAACGTCCGCGCGATGTCCGGCGTGCAGAGATGGAAGATCGTGACGTCGTAACCTTCGAAGATCGTCACCGTCATCAGAAGTGCGAAAAGAATTCTGAGATAGTGAGTGTCGCGCGGCGCGAACGTCACCGGCTCGGCGCGCGCGGCCGCGGCGATATTGCCCGAAAGGTGCGTCTGCTCGCTTGCCAAGTGGATACCCAGCCTTTCGACCAAGCTTCCAGAGCGCGGTGCGATTCGCAAGTATGATTCGCTGAGGAGAACGAGGATTGCCGATCGAACACGGGTCGCAGCCCGGAGCCGCGCCGCGCATAGCCGCAATTACGGTTGCGATCGCATTGATCTTGCTCGCAAGCGCCACTGCACGCGCGATCGTACCGTTTACCTTCCCGCCGACCGACTTTCTCATCCTGGCGCCCAATGGCGCGCGAACTCTCGGCTATTGCTCATTTCGGCTGAAAAAGACTTCGGGCGGAGAGGTGTTGCGCGGCGATTCTCGCTATCTGAGCGGCGAGACCGACTATGAGAGTGTTTCATTGCAGTTTTCCGCTGATGGATTATCGCGGCCGACCGCCTACGAGCATTTCTTCTACAACGCCGACCGTTCGCCGATGCTCGCGGTGAGAGCGAACTTCCTGACCGGGCAAGCGACCTGCAGCGACTATCGCGCCGATAGCCAGTACTACGAGACGGCGTCGATGGATTTCCCGCCTGACACGTGGGCGGGAGCGAGCATCGCCATCCCGATACAGCACTATCTTCAACTCGGCGATCAATCGACGCACGAGCTGCACTTTTTCACCTGCACTCCCGGGCCGAAGATCTTCGCGCTCGATGTCACTCCTGACGGCGCTCGCAGGCGATGGCCCTACTACAAGGGCGACCTCGTCCGGGTGGACGTACGGCCTTACTTCGGCCCGTTCGATATCCTGATTCGCGCGTTTGTGCCGCATCTGCAGGCCTGGTTCGACCCGATCACGAGGTGGGATTTCGTCGGTGCGAACATGACCCGCTACTATCGCGGGCCCGAAATCCTGATGGTCAAGGCGCCCGCGAGCAAGATGCCGCAAGCGCAACGGGGCGCAAGGGATACCGGCGCGCAGAATCGCGCGCAAGAATAGTCGGAAGGTGATACCAGCTGGTCGAGCGATAACGCCCGCTGGGCCGGATTGATTTAAAAGTGGACGATACCCTCGCCGTCAGGATGCCTGACGTTCGAGGGCTTTGGTTTGCGATACTGAAAGGTTGTGTTGCACACCGTGCATTGGCCTTCGGGGTGCTGCAGACCGGCGCGGCGAACCAATCTTGTGTTGCGAACGGATCCGTCGCTGCACAGATGCGCAACGACGGGGAAATCATATATGATGCGAACCCTCTCGCTCATTTCTTCAATCGATGCTCTCTTTAAAATTCCTCGTCTGTGGATCTCCCCGTGCCCGGCCCCTTCTCGGGCATGGCCCTAAGATGAGCGATCAACATATAGAAAACGCGCGCTCGATCAATCATTTTGGCCACCGCGCGATGAATTTTTCTTGAAGCCGCTCCCCTTCGTCCGGCTCAGTTCCATCGTGAGAATCTGAAATGCCTTCAGCACGAACTCGATCGACCGGTCACCATCGCGCTTGAGCCCGCGCGGCCTGAGACGGCGCCCTGCCAGGTCCACAGGGTGCGCCAGGAATCCGGGCGGGAACGAAAAGCGCGCTCGCTCGTCGGAGCTCGACGAGTTGAAGACCCGCAGCCGATAGGTCTCCGGCTCTGCAAGCGGTTGCGCGGCGGAAAACGCGATGCGCGGGTTGTCGCATTCGGCAAGCTTCTCCATCGAATCTAAAGACGTTGCCGAACCTGAAACGATTCGCGGTGGATAGGCATAGGCCTGCGCCCGACCAACGAGGCCCACGCTGTCGTACTGGCCGGCGTATCCGGTCATTGCAAATTGAAATCGATGCTCGCCGAGCTCCTGAGCCTCGGGCGTCTCCAGCTCCGGGCCAGCGCCGCCGCGCCGCGTCCTCAGATCGGAGCGCGAGAGCCATCCGACGCAGCGGAGCAAGGTCAGGAGAATCGTCGAGCCCGCCGGCCCCGGCCGCACTTCAGCCTCGTAGATGCCGCGCGACATCAGCGCGACTGAGGCTGACTCGCTCTCGACCGCGGAGAACGTACGATGCGGCGCAGTAGGATAGATATCTTCGGTGCCGCGCGGCTCAGTTGGGCACACGGGACGCTTGAGAACACCGAAGCTCGTGTCTTGAATCGCAACGTCCCTGAGAATTGGCGTGCAGAGCGCCGCACGAAATCGATGGTCGCGCGAATTGTTGACAACGCGCGCCTCGAAATCGACGCGATCGAGCCCGCGATATAGCGATGTCGTAAGATAGACGGTCAACTTCTCAGTTTGAAGCGATCGCGAGGAACGATCGGCGAAGATCGCCGCGGGCAGATCGAACTCGAGCGCGAGCATCAGCTGTTCCCGTGCCGCCTCGGTCTCGATTCGCGATGAAATCCTTGCCGGCTTCACGATCGTCACATCACCGGAAATTGGATCGAAGTTGTACTCATCGCCGCGATCGCCCTCATCTTCGAAATGAAGTTCAAATACGGTGCCACGAGCCCGATCGCGAATCTCGATTCCGTTAGCCGATGGCTGGACTCGATAGAACTCGTTTTCGATAAAGCCGCGCGCGACGCCCGCCGCGTCCGGCGTTGATTCATCAGTCTTAAGCGCAAAGAAGCTGAGACCTACCTGCTGCAGATCGCGTGCGACGAACTCGATACGGCAGCTCGCGGCGTTGACCGCGCGAACACTCACGGTGCCGGATTCGGGCATCTGCGTCCGCACGGCGTGCCGCAATTGTTCAAGGTCGATGTCGCTGTGCGCTGCGCGGCTGAGCCATAGCGTCAGCAGTGGACCCCCATCGGGCTGCGGCGTGATTTCGTAGCGATTCACCGTGCGGCCGAGCACCGAGGGCTGGCTGAGGCCGGCAATCGTCGCCTGGAACTCGGCTGCCGGGAACGTCGTGTCGATCGCGCGTTCATCGCGCACCGAATCAACTGCGACGGGAATACGGCTTCCGTCGCGTGCTTCAACGACGTATCGCGCCGAAGGGTCGGGAAGTTCGACTTGGCCGGAGACCATCGCGAAGCGCGAAAAGGTGGGATTGAAAACCGCGAGCACCGTTTTAGCCGCCGATGCTGAACCGAGGATTGCTGACGTTGCGCGGCGCACCACCGTCTCGGCAATCATCGCCGCCTGGTCGAAGCGATACCGCATGTCACGATGCACCTGATCGACGGAGCATCCGCAGATCGAGTCGTGCGGATGGTTCTGCAACTCCAATCGCCACGCGAGTTCGAGATAGTCGTTCAGGCCTTCCCCACGGCCGAGAGCGTTGGCAAGTGCGGCGAGCGGCTCGGCGAACCTCTCGAGCGCGGCGCAATTTTCGAAGTCGCGCTGCTTTATCCAGGTGCGCGCCGACGTGACTCCCGGCAGCAGATGCGCGCGGAGCGGAGAACGAAGCTCGCCGCGATGCCGCGGGATGCCATCGACAGGAGCGGCCTCGACGCGCCGCGTGAATGCCTCGAGCGGCCCGATCTCGAACTCGAGTGGCGAGCCTTCGCGCGCCTCGTTGATACGCGTCTGGAGGCGCGGATCTGGTTCCGCGTGATCGGTGCCCGTCATCACCAGGATTGGCTCGCCCTTCGCGAACGCGCGCCCGCGCTCGACGATCGTCTCGGCGCGCTTCAGAAATGTATCAACCGACTCGAGCGGCAGATTCGCGCCGTTGGAATATCCAAACGGTAGATAAGCGGTCCGCACGATGCCGCCGTCGAGCGCCTCCCACTCGAAGCGGCTCCGCGTAACGTCGGCGCCGACTCCGCGCCACAACACGGCGGACCGAAAACCGAAGCCGGCAAGGATTTGCGGCATCTGCGCGATATGCCCGAACTGGTCCGGCAAGTAGCCGGTGCCGAGCGGACGGCCAAAGCGGCGCGCGATCGCCATCCCGATTTCGAGATTCCGAATGAGAGCCTCGCCGCTCACGAGGAAGCTGTCCGCGAGCACGTACCACGGCCCGACCTGGATTTTGCCCGCGCGAATCAGCGCGCGAAGCCGCCGCTCCATCTTCGGGCGCAGCTCGAGGTAGTCCTCGAGCACGATCGTCTGGCCGTCGAAATGAAAAAACGGAATCTGGCCGCGCTCCACGAGCGGAATCATGCGGTCGGCCATCCTCACCAACCGCGCGCGCATCTGCTGGAATGGCTGATACCATTCGCGATCCCAATGCGTGTGGACGACGAAGTAGAGATGGTCCATCGGCTCGCTCATTCTGTGCGGCGCGGAATCAGGATGTAACGCCGGAGCAGCATCACTTCTTCGCCCCGCTGATTCAGCCCGCGCGTTTCCACATAGAGCACTCCCCGGTCCGGTTTCGATTTCGACGGCGTCACGGTCAGCACCGTGGTCTCCGAGTAGAGCGTGTCGCCCGCGAAGGTCGGTCGCGTATGCCGCACCGATTCGTATTCGAGATTCGCAATCGCGCTCTCGCTTACGTCCTTCACGCTCATGCCGACCACCGTCGCGAGCACGAGCAAGCCGTTCACCAGGGGCTTCCCATGCTGCGTGGTCGCGGCATAGGCAGCATCGAAGTGCACGGGGTTTGTGTTCATCGTCATCAACGTGAACCAGGTGTTGTCGAAATCGCTGATGGTGCGGCCGGGCCAATGCTTGAAAACCTGGCCGACCGTGAAATCTTCGAGGTACTTGGGCATGGCGTGTGTGCGCGAGCGGCGCTTATGGCGGGGATTATCCGATGCGGCCGGCAGTTGCAATTGCGCGGCGCCAACTCGCGTGTGGTACGTTTGAGTTCGCACCGATAAGGGGTTCATGACGAAACGAACGATCAAAAAATTGCTCGTCGCCAACCGCGGCGAAATCGCGCTGCGGATCATCCGCACGGCTAAGACGCTCGGCATCAAAACGGTCGCGATCTATTCCGAAGCCGATGCCCAGAGCCTGCACGTTGCCGCCGCCGACGAAGCACGCCTCGTCGGCCCTGCGGAAGCTGCGAAGAGCTATCTCAATATCGACACGGTTGTCGCGGCCGCGCGCGAGACGAACGCCGACGCAATTCACCCCGGTTACGGATTTCTCTCCGAGCGGCCGGAATTCGCGCGCGCCGTCGCCGACGCGGGAATTATCTTTGTCGGGCCGCGCGCCGATGTGATGGCGGCGCTCGGCGACAAAGTCTCGGCTCGGAAGATTGCGGCAGCCGCCGGAGTGCCGGTCGTGCCGGGAGTAGAGACCTCGGAAATCAAAGCGGTGCGCGGCTTCGCCGCGGAGCACGGCTACCCGATCCTGGTGAAGGCTGCGGCAGGCGGAGGCGGGCGCGGGATGCGCGTCGTTGCGGAGGACAAATCCCTCGAATCGGCTCTGGAAGCCGCCTCGCATGAGGCGCTCGCTGCGTTCGGCGACGGCCGCGTGTTTATCGAAAAGTACCTGGCGCGCCCGCGCCACGTCGAAATCCAGATTTTAGGCGATGAGCACGGCGGCGTGATCGCGCTCGGCGAACGCGACTGCTCGATCCAGCGGCGGCATCAGAAGATTATCGAAGAGTCGCCCGCGCCCGGACTCGCCGACGCGACGCGCGCCAAGATGATCGCGGCTGCGCTCTCGCTCGCGCGCGCTGCCGGCTACACGAACGCCGGCACGGCGGAGTTCATGGTCGAGGGCGACAAGTTCTATTTCCTCGAGATCAACGCACGCCTCCAGGTCGAGCATCCCGTCACCGAGCTGCGCTATGGCGTCGACTTGGTCGCCGCGCAACTCGCCGTCGCGAACGGCGGCTGCGTGAGTGAATTGCCCGCGCCACGCGGCGCCGCGATCGAATGCCGAATCTACGCCGAGGACGCAGAGCACGACTTCCGTCCCGCGATTGGAACCGTGCTTCATCTAAACATGCCGACCGGTCCCGGCGTCCGTTTCGATTCGCATATGGCGCCCGGCGCTGTTGTCGGTGCGTGGTATGACGGCATGCTCGGCAAGCTCATCTGCTATGGCGAGGATCGGGAGCAGGCGCGGACCAGGATGGTTGCGGCGCTCGACGAATTCACGCTGCTCGGCGTCACCAACACGGCGGCCTACCTTCGTGAAATCGTCGCGAGCGAGGCATATCGCAAGGCCGATCTCTCGACCCATTTCATCGAGGAACATTTCAAGAACTGGCGTAGTGGCTCGGAGAGCGACGATGCGGCGATCGTGGCGGCCGCGATGGCCGCGGCAGGAACGCTCGGCGCCGCGACGGCATCCTCGCCCGGGGCCTCGATCAACGACGGACGCGTCGCAGGAGATCGCTCACCATGGAGCGAGCTCTCGGGCTTCGAGCTCTGGAAGTCATCGCGATGAAGCTGAGATGCGAGAGCGGCGAAGAGCTGGACCTCGAACTGGTCGCGCATGACGGAGCGAGCATTCGCGTGCGAGTCGGCGAGCGCGAAATTACCGCCACTATCCAGTCTCTCGCAGGTGGCGGTGCGATCGTGACGATTGGTGGGCAACGCTTTCGCGTCGCTGGCGCACGCAACAACTCCTCAATCCTGGTCGCCGTCGGTCCGCGTAATTTCGAGTTCAGGCCCGTTGAGGAGGCGCGCCGGCGCCATCGCGGATTGGCCGCGGCAGAAATCGTCGCGCCGATGCCCGGCAAGGTGCTGAACGTGATGGTCAAAGAGGGCGAGGTGGTTGACAGCGGGCAGCCGCTCGCCGTTATCGAGGCGATGAAGATGGAAACGACACTCGCCGCCGAGAGTCCCGCAGTCGTGAAGCGCGTGTGCGTCGCGGCGGGCCAGATGGTCGATCACGGAGCAGTGTTGATCGAGCTCAGTCCTCCTCCGGATTCATCAGGGCGCGAATCCGCTCCTCAAGAGAACTGAGCCATTCGGCGAAGTCGCCGTCGCGCTCCACGACGATCTCAAGTTTACCGGCCTCCTTCATGAGTGTGACGCGCCCCGGATGCTCGGTGCGAAGCGGGATGACGAGGGCCTCGCGCGAGATGCCCATCCGATCGGTCACGCCGAAGATTTGCTCGATTTCCTTGAGTGTGATGGCTTTGGGCATCAGCGGTTCCTCCGGCGCGGTCGCGACACTTTGTACTTAGATTGCAGGGGGCATAAGCTCAACGGCGAGAGCGTTTCTTTGGAGGCGATCGAGCGTGTACGGCACAATCAAGAAGATCGTGAAGGATAAAGGGTTCGGTTTCATCATTCCGGATGACGGCACGGACGAAGTGTTCTTTCATCGCTCGCGCCTGGCGCCGAAGATTTACTTCGAGGATCTGCGCGAGGGCGCCGAGGTGCAGTTTGAGGTTCGTCCCGGCGACAAAGGCCCACAGGCCTTCAACCTCCGCCTGCGGTAGGAACTGTTCGACGCATCACGCGGGAGTTCGAGATCATGGCCAGTCTAATGATTCGCATCGACCGAAAGACTCGGCTCGGAAAGCTCGCGCGCGCGATGGACCGCAGCGAAGCCGAAGTAGCGACAGCGACGCTTCGCTCTTACGTGGAGGTCGCACGTGGCAGGTTTCAGAGGTCAAAGCTGCTCTCAAGGAAGCAGACGCAGGTGACCTTGCGGATGAGGTCGATGTCGGCGCGAAATCGACCAAGTGGAGAAGTGGTGCGCGTTAGGAAAGAGCGCGCTTTGATTTTCCGTCGTCCCGAGTGAGCGTCACGCGACGAGGGATCTTGGAGGTCCCGAAGGGAGCGGTGCCAGTTAGTGCGCGGAGCGCTTTCCTTTTCAATGAAAGGGCGCTTCGCACCCGCTTCCCGGTACCGGCGCACGCGCAAGCGTGCCGCCCTCCGAGATCCTCGACTTCGCTCGCAGACTCGCTCCGTTCGGGACGACCTCTTTGGTCGAGTTCTTCACAAACCCTCACCGCGTCAGCTTGAGCCACGCGCGGAAGAGCTTCGCGACGAAGGGCGTAAGCCGCGTGCGAGTGTAGAGACCCGCAGCGCGGCGAATCGCGTCGGCCTGCGCGGGATAGGGATGAATGATGTCGCCGAGGCGGCCCAGCCCGACGCGGGCAACGATCGCGGTGGTGATTTCCGTAATCATCTCGCCTGCGTGACTCGCAACGATCGTCGCACCCACGATTTGATCGCTGCCTTCCTTCGCGATGATTTTCACGAAGCCTTCCGGTTCATCATCGAGAACCGCGCGGTCTGACTCGGCGAGCGGCTGCGTGAATGCCTTTACCGCGACGCCGCGGTTGCGCGCCTCGTCTTCGGACAGCCCAACGTGCGCGATCTCAGGATCCGTGTACGTGCACCACGGAATCGTCAGCGCGCTTGCGCGGCTTCGGCCGAGAAAGAGCGCGTTGCGGATCGCGATCTTCGCCTGCGCGTCCGAGAGATGCGTGAACTTGTAGGCGGAGCATACGTCGCCGGCCGCGTACACGAGAGGATTGGTCGTACGCAGATGATCATCAACGACGATTCCGCGCGCCGCGTCGTACTCGATTTTCGCCGCTTCAAGACCGAGACCCTCGACGGCAGGCGCACGCCCGACGCCTACCAGGATCTCATCGACCGCGATTTCGCTCGTCGCGCCATCCCTTTCAACTGCGATGACTTTGTCCGCGCCGCGGCGCGAAACACTCGCGATGCGCCGCCCTGTCATCACCTCGATGCCGTCGCGCTTGAGCGCCGCTTCGAGAACGGCGGCCGCGTCGTGGTCCTCGCGGATCAGGATCTGCGGCGTCATCTCGAGCAGCGTCACCTGCGAGCCGAAGCGCTGAAATGTCTGCGCGAGCTCGCATCCGATTGGTCCAGCGCCTATCACCGCGAGGCGGCGCGGCAACTCCGTCAGGGAGAAAACCGTCTCGTTGGTGAGATAACCGGCGTCCTTGATACCCGCGATGTCGGGTTCGGCCGCGCGAGCGCCGGTTGTTATCACCGCGCGTTTGAACTTGAGCCGTTTGCCGGCAACCTCGACCGCGTCGGGCGCGACGAAACGCGCATCACCGAGGAACACGTCGGCGCCGCGTTGCTTGAAGCGCGCGGCCGAGTCAGCCTCACCGATTTCGGCGCGGAGCCGGCGCATCCGCGCCATCACCGCCGCGAAGTCAACGCGCGCGCCAGCCGGCACTTCAACTCCGAGCGCTGCCGCACGGCGCAGCTCGCCGATGACGCGTGCCGATCGAATCATCGCCTTCGACGGAACGCATCCGAAGTTGAGGCAGTCCCCGCCCATGAACTCGCGCTCGACGAGCGCCACCTTGGCTCCGAGAGCCGATGCGCCAGCCGCGGTGACGAGGCCTGCGGTGCCGGCGCCGATCACGACCAGGTTGTAGCGCGGCGCAGGCTCAGGATTCTTCCAGTCCGCGGGATGAACCAGCTCCTTCAGCGCAAGGTTGAATTCGTCGTGCGGGAGAAGTTCGAGCGGCTGAAATGCCATCGCGGGCGATGCTCCTCAGGTGCGTTCGCGAAGCGCCTGCGTTGCGATTCGTGTCGCGTAAACCGCGACAGCGACCGTCGCGACCAGGCCGATCGCGTCGAGCGCCCACTTAAACGGCGTCTGCACCGGCACGCCTGAGGCGGCGCGCGCGAGGTCGCCGCTGAGCGAGCCGATATACACGAACATCACGGTGGCCGGAATCATGCCGGCCCACGACGCGATCACGTAGTGGCGCAGGTCAACCTTGGTCAGGCCAAAGGCGTAGTTCAACAGGTTAAATGGAAAGACTGGTGAAAGGCGGGTCAGCGCGACGATCTTCCATCCCTCGCACCCGACCGCCTCGTCGATCGCCTTGAACTTCGAATTGCCTTCGAGCTTCCTCGCCACCCAATCGCGCGCGAGATAACGGCCGACGAGAAACGCGGCGGTTGCCCCAGTCGTCGAGGCGACCGACACGTAGATTGAGCCCCAAACCACACCGAAAATCACGCCGGCGCCGATCGTGAGTATCGATCCTGGGATGAACATCACGCAGGCAACGACATAGATTGCGATGAACACGACCGGCGCGACTGCCCCGAGCGAAGAAATCCAGTCCAGGACATCCTTCAGCGCTGAAGCCGCGCCGAATCGGCGCGCGACGATGATTAGAGCAATGACGATAAACGCGCCGACGACAAGTCTCGTCGAGCGTGCGCGCGACGAGCCTCTCGGCATGTTCGGCGCCTCTGCCAGATGGCGTTCGGGGCTTGCGTCCATGGCGCGGATTCAGCGTCCGGCGGCACCCCTGATTTCGCTTATAATGAGGCTTGCAATCAGGTAATCGTAACGATCATGTCGGTCCACGAGCATAAGCGGCAGGCACCCCAGGGTCCTCTCAAGATCGGCGTGATAACCGCCACCGATACGCGCACGCCCGAGAGCGATGCGAGTGGAAAGCTGATTCGCGAGCTTTTCGCCAAGGCAGGACACGACGTGCCATATTACGAGATTCTGCCTGATGCGCCAGCCAAAATCGCTGCGGCAATCGTGGCGAACCTCCCGAATCTCGACGCTATCATCGTGACCGGCGGCACCGGTATCACGAGCCACGATCGCACGGTCGAGGCCGTCACCTCGCTGCTCGACCATGAGTTGCCGGGCTTCGGCGAACTGTTCCGGATGCTCTCGTACCAGGAGATAGGCTCGGCTGCGATGCTCTCGCGGGCACTCGCCGGCGTTCGTCACGGCAAGTTCCTGGCGGCCTTGCCTGGCTCGCCGGACGCGTGCAGGCTGGCAATTGAGAAACTGATCCTGCCCGAATTGCCGCACATGATGTATCTGCTTCAGACATGAACCGGCTGAGGCTCAAGCTGTTCGCGACGCTCCGCGAACGGGCGCGTACGTCGGAACTTGCGCGTGAGTATCCCGACGGCCTGACGGTCGCGGAGATCTGGCGCGAGCTGGTGCGCGAATTTCCCGCGCTCGGGGGGCATCACGATTCCGTCGGCTTCGCCGTCAACCAGGAATATGTCGAAGGCGATTTTCGTCCGCACAACGACGACGAGGTCGCGTTCATCCCGCCCGTGAGCGGGGGAGCGGATGCGCCATGGATCGGGCCGATCACGATCGGCCGCGCGACAATCGATGTTTCGTGGCTGGAACGTCAGGTTGCCGCTCCAGGAGCCGGCGCGATCGTCACGTTCGCGGGCACGACGCGCGACGGCAACGCGGGCCGACGTGTAGTGCGGCTCGAATACGAGGCATACGAGCCGATGGCGCTATCCGAGATGCGAAAGCTTGCGCGCGAGGCGGGCGAACGATGGAAAATCGTGCATATCGCGATCGCACATCGCGTCGGCACCGTCGAGATCGGCGAAACCTCGGTTGCGATAGCTGTGTCATCGGCGCATCGTGCTGAAGCTTTCGAGGCATGCCGCTTCGCTATCGATCGGCTCAAGGAAATCGTGCCGATCTGGAAGAAAGAGTACTTCGAGGGGGGCGAGCTGTGGATTGGCTGTCAGACATCGCACCCGCCCGCTCTCGAAATGAAATAGACCTTCCAAGGTAAGTATCGAGTAATCCATGAGACGCCTGCATCATTTGGGCGAGGGCGAAGGGCCGATATTGACCGCACGGACAGGCTCAGGTAACTCAGAATTAATGGCTCTCGCTGAAACATCGGTTGAAAAAATCATCCTCGCCGAGCCGCGCGGCTTCTGCGCCGGCGTCGATCGCGCCGTCGAGGCCGTTCGCAGCGCTCTCCATACGTACGGCCGACCGCTCTACGTTCGTCATCAGATCGTGCACAATCGCTTCGTCCTCGAAGCGTTAGAAAAGGAAGGCGCCATCTTCGTGGAATCGCTCGACGAGGTTCCAACCGGTCAACGTGTGATTTTCAGCGCGCACGGCGTCGCGCCGAGCGAATGGTCGCATGCGAAAGATCGCGACCTCCGCGTGATCGATGCCACCTGCCCGCTGGTCACCAAGGTTCATCTCGAGGTGGAGCGATACGCCAACGAAGGGCGTACTGTGATTCTCGTCGGCCATGCCGGTCACGAGGAAGTCAAGGGCACGCTAGGTGTCGCGCCAGGGAAGGTTGTTCTCGTCGGCAGTGTCGAGGAGGCGCGCGCTGTCGCCGTTGAGCATCCGGAGCGAACCGCGGCGGTCACGCAGACCACCCTCAGCGTCGATGACACGCGTGAAATCCTGGAGACTCTGAAGCAGCGCTTTCCCCAGATCCTGACGCCCAAGACCGACGATATCTGCTATGCGACCCAGAATCGGCAGAACGCCGTCAAGGAGCTCGTCGAGGTGAGCGACGCGGTGCTGGTAGTCGGCTCAAAGCAAAGCTCGAATGCGAACCGCCTGGTCGAAGTGGCGCGGATGCGCGGCGCGCGCGCGTTCCTGGTCGATTCGCTCGCCGACGTCGAGCCCGCGATGCTCGACGGGGTGCGATCGCTCGGCCTCACCGCGAGTGCATCGTCGCCGGAGTGGCTGGTCGAGGAGATAATCGGAGCCTTCCAGCGCACGGGCGCCGAGGTTGAGCTCTTGAGCGTCGCCAAGGAGCGCGTGCATTTCCCGCTACCGATGCCGGCCGACTAAGGCATCCTCGCTCGCGTTCCATCGGCCTGTTTCCAAGTCGCTGAACTATCCCGCGCGCCTTGACAATTTCGCCGCGTTACTTAAAGACTCAAGCGAAATTCGCCCGCCCGGGGCCAAACCGCAAAAGAGGAAGATGGTGATGCGAAGAGCGATAGCGCGCTGGTCTCTGCTCGCGATTTTGAGTCTGGCCCTGGTTCTCGGCGGATGTATGTCGAAGGCGGACAAACTGGTTTACGACGCAAACGACAAGGCCAAGAAGGCGCTCGAATCCTCGCCCGACGTGCGCGAACAGCTGCTCGAACAGGCGCGCACCGAGCTGCAGGAAGCGGTCAAGGAAGACCCGAAGAATCTGAACGGCTGGAAGCTCCTGGCGCAAATCGATGATGTCCT